>CAUSMY010000006.1:0-22814 GCA_963533015.1 uncultured Veillonella sp. | reverse complement strand
CATACAAGAACCACTTCTTATAGTATACTAAGAGCATGGGCTTTCGCCTAGTCATATATAATAATTAAGTACTTTAACATACATAAGAATTATCAACATTTACTCGATATTAAGGAGATATACATGGCACAAGTGGCAGGCAATTTACAACGTATCCGCAACGGGAAACGCACATACGCGATTACCCCTCGCATTCCTGGTGGTTTCGTACAACCCCAAATGTTACAAAAATTTATCGACGTGGCAAACACATTCCACGCAACTTTAAAAATTACGGGTGCTCAACGCATCATGATTACAAACTTAAAGGCAGAAGATGTGGACAAAGCGTGGTCCATGCTCGGCATGGAACCAGCGCACACCGTATCCAATCGTGTTCGTTCTGTGAAATTCTGCCCTGGCACGACATTCTGCAAACGTGCGAAACAAGACAGCGTACATTTAGGTATGCAATTAGAACGAAAATACATCTCTAAAGAAATGCCTTCTAAAATGAAAATTGGCGTATCTGGTTGTCCTAACTCTTGCGCCGAAGCCATCACAAAAGATATCGGCGTTATCGGCAATGATCAAGGTTGGCAAATCTATGCAGGTGGTAGCGCTGGCGCTCATCCACGCTTAGGCGATTTAATCACAGAGGTGGCTACCGAAGAGGAAGTACTAGCCATCATCGACCGCATGATTACGTACTATAAAGAAAATGCGCAAATCGAGCGTATGGGCCAATTCATTGAACGCATCGGTCTTGCTGCTTTCAAAGCTGCTGTATTAGACACAGTGGATGCTGCAGAAACTGCTCCGAAAGCCGCTGCAGAACCAGCTGTCAAATTACCAGGTCAAGGCAATGCCGGACTCACAGAAGCTGCTGCACCAGCTAACGACAAAGGGGCCACACCACTTTCACCAGGACAACTGATTACAAAAGATACTATCGTTCGTCATATCGTCGACGTATACCCAGAATTGATTCCTATTTTGCAATCCATGGGCATGGGGTGCCTTGGCTGTCCTTCTTCTACAGGGGAACCTCTATGGCAAGCGGCAAATATCCACGGTATGGACATCGATGAATTAGTAGCAAAACTCAATGCCGGTCGCAATGTATCTGAAATTGCTATTACAAAAGATTCCATCATTCGTGATATTATAGATATGTATCCACAAACGGTGCCTGTGTTGCAATCCATCGGTATGGGTTGTCTTGGCTGTCCTTCCTCTACAGGGGAACCACTATGGCAAGCCGCTAGCATTCACGGCATGGATGTGGATGAACTTGTTTCCAAATTAGAAGTCGCACGAAAAGGAGCGTAACATGTCAGCAGTATTGGGACACATTCATTTCTGGTTATACAAAAAAATTCAGCTTATCGCTGAACGTGAACAATTGATTAAGAAAGAGGCACAAACTCGCCTTGATGATTTAGCCGATGAGTTATATGCAACAGCTATCGATTTATATGGAAAGCCAATTCCTCCAGATCGCCAGTTGGACCGCATCATCGATCACAACAACATCCACGGTTGGTTGCAAAACCAATTGCAAACCTCTTCCGTTCGTGAAGCTACTTTCATCAAAGATTTAACGGATTGTGGCGGAGACGATGGTATCGATGCAGTATTAGAAGCGTTCATCAAACAAGGCGCAATGTGCGGTACAGAAGCAAAAGAAAAACTTACTGCTCAAACTGCACCTGCTATTTACACCGTGATGCAAGACTACTATGTAAATGGTATGCCTTGCGATCCAAGCGATACTATCATCGAGCAAACTGATACTACTTTTAGTTGGTACGGAAATCACCAAAATCAAATTTCTTATTGGAAAACAGCTGGCGTAAATCCAATTATTATGGCCGCTGCCTTCCAAGCATGGTTCAGCGCTTTCGTGAGTCACGTAGCACCGGACTTCGCATTCAATGTGAACCTTGATGGTGATATTCCTGTATATACAATTGCAAAAAGCTAAGTAGCTAAACCCTTTTTATATTATTAGAACAGCATACCCGCTGTTGGTATTGACTTTCACCGCTGTGAAAGTCCCCAGAATAGGAGGTTCTACTATGGCAGGAACTGTAAAACAAGAACTAGGTTTAATTTTTGATGGCCCTAATTACAAAATCGTAAAAAAAGGCGGCGTCGCTGGTGACAAAGTGGAAAAACACAATCACCCAGAAGCCAACGTCATCTTCACTGTGGTAAAAGGCAAAGTAAACATATTCCTTAACGACACAGAATCCCATATCTTAACACCAGGCGAAGTATTGCACTTCGATGGCAACAACTACATCCAAGCTACACTCGTAGAAGATAGCGAGTTCATTGTAAACCTAATCCATAAATAAACCTATACAAAAAGGTGTGGACCTCATGCTAACCATTAGCATAAGGTTCACACCTTTTTTATCATCTACCTACCAAATTAATTCAACAATTTTTTCTATTGGTGAATTAGGTAAAATAGGTCGAAACTCTTCATGTGGATCTAATTTTTGCTCTCCACCATCTCCTCGTAGCTCAGTAATAGTATAGGCCTTTCCATAGCGACTAACCAAAATATGCCCCCATACTTCACTACCTTCGTTAGTAACTATCTTTACCCATACATAGGCATTCGTGCCAAACTTCTGAACTGTGTCTTGATCAATATAATATAATGTCCCATCTATAGTTCCCATATAATACAAGTGATTTGCTGCCAAAGACATCGTACTCCCTAATGAGATCACTAATGCAACCAATAGTAACACTCTTTTTAACATATCTGTTCCTCCCTTACTACCACAATCATATCTTAAATCTATACCATAAGAATACCATACTATATATAAAAAAATAACCCCCAGGTTACATGACCTAGGGGTTTATTATATCTTATTTGTTGATACGAGCTACTACAACTGGTGTTAAATCGATAACTTTATTACCTTCTTTAACAGCGCCTGCAGATGTAGGGTTAGCTACTAATACATCGATATCTTTTTCCTTTGCAATAGCTTGGATTGCTTCTGCTACTTTTTTGTCCAATGGAGCTAATACTTTTGCTTCTTCTTGATTGTATTTTTCTTGGATACTACGAACGTTTTTATCGAAGTATGCTTGTTTTTCTGCATCAGTTTTGAAGTTGTTCAATTTATTGAACTCAGTTTGTAATTTTGGACCATATTCACCACGCAACTTTTCAATTTGCATTTGGATCGCACCAAAACCATTATAACCAGTATAAATAGCTTCTTCATTAATAACACCTACATTTGCTGCATTAGATACTGTAAAAGCACCAATAACAGCCAATGCACCTAATGTTGCAATTTTTTTAGTTAAATTCATGTATAAGCCTCCCTATGAGAAATATTTTCATCTATTTATCTAGTATAGCAAAGTTGTTGTTATTTAGCAACTTACCTTACCTCTTTACTATACGTCATGTATATGAATATTACATGAAATCAATAGCTACAAATCTATGCGAATAGTTTGCAATTATTTCTCTTCACTTACATATACATATTCTTCTTTTCGTAATTTGCTGATAATTTCTGGAACCATACCAATTAAACGATCAAAGCCAGTATATTTAGCAGATCCTTTAATATTGAATAACTCGATACGCTCCCCTTTAATAACAAGTACTGCTGTTGGCTCAACTTTTGCTCCGCCACCACCTGCTTTTTGGCATCCGCCTAAACCAAGAGATACATCTACAAAAGGAACAATCGTAGTATCGCCCAAACGTACAGGCTCACCTACTACAGTTTCTACACGGATCATTTCTTTAAATTGTTCAAATAAAGGTTCCAAATTTTCCTTTAAGTTTGTAAGTTTTGTATCCATCATAACCTCCTATGATTCTTAGACTTCTGAAAGTTTTAATTTACTGCACTTTGCTTACGACGACGATACTGTAAAAATGCTTTTACACTATCTGTTAGACATTCTCGAACTGCTTTTTTTAGAAGAAATTGAGTTCCGTAAAAAGCAAACACTCCTAATTGCATATGCCCCTTTACTTCTAAACTACCTGTATAGGCAAAGTCCGTATAGGAGAAATTTACTTCTTCCATTTGTTTCGGACAAAGACTATAGGCAGTCGCTGTAATCAGTCCCATTTCGTATGGTTTTGGAATCCCAAAATCCCCCTCTAAACGAAACACTCTAGGACTTGCATGACCAGCACATTGTTTACTTACGATAAACAAGGCTTCATACAGCTTAGGATTAGATACATGTTTCCACCACCAAAATGTAGGAAGATCTTTTGTATCCTTCGTTTCTTTTTGTTCGTCTGTTGATGAGGTAGTTCCTACTTCTTCAATGACATTTCCATCCGCATCAAATCGCACAGATGCCACTGGCTCTGGTCCATCATAACCAGATAATGGATACGGATCCATCTCTTCTTGCACAGAGTCTGCGTCCATCTCCTCATCCTCCATTTGCGAGGATAGTGGATCTAGCTCTTCTTTAACGCGACGATTTAACCAATCTTCATAATCGCGAGCAGAGCCCACTTTCATAGACCCTAATACATACACCTCTTTGAACAACGAATGACCTTGTTTATAGGCAAAATGCATTTTTAAAATGCGATACATCCACTGCAATCGGAAGTCAAACTCATAGGGTTTACGAGAACTTACTTTCAGACTGTACGTGATTGGAATACATAGAATTGCTATGATGAAAGCTACTACCACAAGTAATAGAATCATCCATAGTGACACGATACCACCTGCCTTTCAGCAACTTACAAGACGTATATTACTTAAATTATAACATTCTTTACCCTTAATGCTCAATACCAAGACGAGCTTCTACGCCTTGATCATAATAATGACGATATGCTTCCATAACAGTCACTAAATCTGCTTCATCTAATAACCACTGTGGAGCTCCTCGCCCTGTAAAGACAACTTCCACATCAGGGTTGCGTGCAGCCAGAATCGCACGGCCTTCTTCTTCTTCCACGAGTCCAAAGAAAAGAGCCATATTGTATTCATCTAAGATAACGATATCAAAGTCACCTGTAGACACAGCCTGCAAGGCTCGCTCTTGCCCTATATGAATTAAATCTTTATATTCTTGTGGTGGTTGTCCTTTGGGAAAGACCACTACATCATCACCCCAACGGCGCAATTCTTCATCACGTTTCATACCTTCTGGAACGATAAAAAACGGTTTCCCTACCGTTTCTACAGTAATTGGCTCTAATTGATCTAACACAGCATGTTCTGAGTAGACTTTGGATTTCATAAATTGTAGTAACAATACTTTCTTACCAACACCTGCCGCTCGTACTGCGAGCCCGATAGCTGCCGTTGTTTTTCCCTTACCATCACCTGTATAAACTTGTACGTAGGATTTCATAGTTGCCTCCTATTGAATCGGCAAAAATAATAATGGATCGGTAGCCACACCATTTACGCGAACTTCATAATGCACATGACTACCTGTACTTTTACCAGTACTACCCATCAGTGCAATAGACTGACCTTTTTTTACAGTCATCCCTTGTTGCACCAAAATAGCAGAATTGTGACCATATCGTGTGACAAATCCATTGCCATGATCGATTTCTACTAAATTACCATATCCGCCACCATCACCAGCATAGGCTACGGTGCCTGCCGCTGTAGCCACAATATTCGTTCCTGTATCATTGGCGATGTCTAATCCTTCATGGAATCCACCGCCACCGTATACGGGATCTTGTCGCCCACCAAACCCAGAGGTAATCACACCTTTTGCTGGCCAAATGGATGGCATATGACTGTTTGCACTCGTATCATCTCCTTCGGACAATAACATAGATTGCAATTCACGAATATCTTTACCCACTCCATCACGAAGCACATGATATAGGGTATACATCGATGTCATACGTCGTTGTGCCTGTCTGTCTAAACTCGATATGTGTGCAGATAATTGTGTAATTGTGAAAGTTTTATTGGGGCTTTTGGGAGAAGGGTCCTCTTTCTCTTCATTTGTTTTAGGAGTAGCGGTTGTATTCTGTACCGTTCCCGACTCTGTCCCCTTAATCATATTTCTAATATTTTGATCTAACTCATCTAAGGTCTTCATTTTTTTATCTAATACTTCAACCTTTTGATCGAGTAATTTAAGCTGCTCTTTTTGTAGCTGGTTTTCTTGGCGTAATTGTAAGACTTCTACTTGTCGAGCTATCCCCCACACGCCAAATCCAAGAAGTGCTACTAGCAAGACAATGAGAATGACCGCTACTATTCGCAACTGTTTCTTGGTAAACCGCAACATCCAATCCTCACCTGTTTGTTCTAGGCGAGACTGTAACCACTTAGGTACTTGCATTGCTATTCCTTTCTAGGCAGAAACGGATGAGCTGGCCAATACATCGCCATTACTACGCTGTCCCATCGCTGCTTGTAAACTAGCTAATTCCTCTTGTGAAAGACTAGCTAGGCTTTTACCATTCACAATCGGTTTTGTAAAAATACGGGATTCATTTCTACCATATACACTAGAGATAACAATCCCATTTAAGTTACCATCTAATAAAGTCAGTGAAAATGACAATTCATTGCCAATATTTTCAAAGGCATTATATTTTACAAAACCTATATGTTGAAATGTTTCTGATTGTGTGGATTTAATAATCTTTTGCTCTGATATGATGGTTTCCCATGTACTTGCCATATCTCGAAGTTCTTTCACTTCGATAGCAAGACGGCGTTCAATACTTTGTCCATCTCCACCGTTCATAAAATATCGGTATCGCTTTGTCAGTCGATTCACCCGAATCTGTAAACTGAACGCATGTAATACAAGGAGTACAATAATACCTCCTAATATCCATGGTAACCACGGTAATAGTTGTTCTAACACAATAATCCTCTCTATTCTAATTCATGTACAAAAGGTGCAATAGCACGTTGCAATATGCCATGCAAGGATGCAATCAACACACCATAGTTCACAATAGGAACTCCTTGAACAGATGCTACATCGATACGGCGTAATACTTCACGGCGAGTCAACATGCATCCACCACAGTGAATAATGACATCATAACTAGATACATCGTGAGGAAATTGCCCTCCACTAGTCCACTCTAATACTAAGTCAGTGTATCCTTTTGCTTGTAGCCAGCGAGGGATTTTAACAGTCCCTATATCTTCGCATTGTTGACGATGTGTACATCCTTCACTGATCAATACCTTAGATCCTGACTGTAACTGGCTAATCGCTTGTACACCGGCTACTAAGTCTTTTAGTTTTCCTTTAAAACGAGCCATTAAAATGGAAAAACTTGTCAATGATATTTCTTCTGGAACAATTTGACTAACAGCCTCAAACGCTTGTGAGTCTGTAATCACTAATTTAGGAGCTCTGTGCAAGTATTGCAATGTATCCTGTAATTCTTCTACTTGACATACCATTGCCATGCCATGATGGTCTAAAATTTCTCGAATCATTTGTACTTGTGGCAAAATGATTCGACCTTTTGGTGCCGATTCATCAATGGGACATACAAGAACGATAACATCTTTTTCCTCTATATATCCACCTAATAAAGACTGTACTTCTTCATCAACAGGTTTTAATCGGCTTAAAGAATCTAATAGCTCAATTCGATGAGAGCCATCACTCACATCAGCGATTGCCACATGTGTACTATAGGCTTTCAATTCCGGATGTACTTTGATAAAATCTGCACCTGTATGACCGCTTACCTCGTTATAGACTACTAAGGTAGGAATCTTTTGTTCTTCCAAAAGTTGCAACCATTCGATATCTTCAGGAATCGGTGCTACATCCGTACGCATCATATACACGGCCATATTCATTTGTGGCACTACTGTTTTTGTTCGCTCCACCCGTAACACACCTAATTCCGATGTATCATCAATACCTGCTGTATCTACAATCACAACAGGACCTAATGGAAGCAATTCCATAGCTTTTGATACAGGGTCTGTTGTAGTTCCTGCGATAGGCGATACTAAGGAGATTTGCTGCTCTGTTAGGGTGTTAATCAATGTGGATTTTCCTGCATTACATCGTCCAAAAAAACCAATATGCACTCGATTCGCCTTTGCTGTTCCTTCTAACATAGCTGCTTTATTCTCCTTCTATATAGCTAATTAATCGCATTAACTCTTCTTCATTTTTGAAAGTCACCTCTATGGTTCCTTGTATTTTTTTTGTGTTTTTTAACCGAATATCAACAGGGGCTCCCAGGCTATGTTTTAATCGTTGCATTAGCTTTCTTAATTCTGCTGTCGCTTTAGGTTGTGTGGACGTAAGCTTTTTCTTTCCTGCCTGTAATGTTTTTACAAGTTGTTCAATTTGCCGCGCATTCAACTCTTTTTCTTTGATAATTTCTAATGCTTCTCGTTGTAATTCTTCGCTTTTTAATGCCAATAAAGGCCGTGCTTGACCTACCGTTAACTCCCCTTCGATCAAATCTTCTTGAATACATTCCGGCAATTGTGTGAGTCGTACCATATTCGCAATATAGGAACGACTACGGCCTACGATAGCAGCAATTTCTTCCTGTGTTTTTTTGAATGTGTCCATTAAATATTGGTATCCAAAGGCTTCTTCCATAGGATCTAAATTCTGCCGTTGCAAGTTTTCTACGAGAGCGATTTCACTCACTTCTTCTGTTGTATAGTCTCGAACTACAACAGGAATTTTGGAAAGTCCTGCTAATTGACAGGCTCTCCATCGTCTCTCACCAGCTACAATTTCATAATGATCTTCTACCTTGCGCACAGCAATGGGAGCAATCAATCCATGTTTTGTAATAGATTCAACAAGAGTTGTCATATCATCTTCTGTAAATCGTTTACGAGGCTGGTTTGGATTCGGCTGAATTTTTGTGATATCTACTTCGTATCCACCTTTATGACCGTCCTTAAATGTACCCGTTAATCCAAAAGACCCTAATCCCTTTCCTAAACCACCTTTTGTCTTTTTAAGAACCACGTTGTATTACCTCCCGAGCTAATGCACAATATACTTCCGCACCTTTAGATCGCTTATCGTAAATCACAACTGGCAATCCATGACTAGGCGCTTCTCCTAATTTAACATTGCGAGGAATCGTTGTTGTATATACAGCATCACCAAAGTAATTTGTCACTTCTTCCGCCACTTGTACTGCTAGTTTGGTTCGTCCATTGTACATAGTAAGAACTACACCTTCTAGTTCTAAGTCTTCATTTAATTCTTCTTGTACAAGTTCAATCGTTTTAATAAGCTGGCTTACACCTTCTAATGCATAAAACTCAGTCTGAATAGGGATTAATACGCTGTTTGCTGCCGTTAATGCATTAATTGTCAACATCCCTAAGGATGGCGGACAATCAATGATAATATAGTCATAATTCGCTACAACCGGTGCGATAGCATGCTTCAAAATATATCCTTTGTCATCCATGTTGACCAAATCAACTTCTGCACCAGCTAGATCAATCGTTGTCGGTACAATATGCAAAGTATCTATCACTGTTTCTTCAATAATATCTGTAATCGCTACATTATCAACAAGCATTTCATACACGCCTTGAGTGATCTCATCTTTATTAATACCCAGGCCACTTGTTGCATTTCCTTGAGGATCCAAATCCAATAAGAGCACTCGTTTTCCTTCTACTGCCAGAGAAGCACTCAAATTTACTGCAGTTGTCGTCTTACCAACACCACCTTTTTGGTTGGCTATGGCGATAATCTTAGCCATTATGTCACCTCTTTCTACTAGTCTTATCACATTATAACATAGATTTCTATATTTTTTATGAAATAAACGTGGAATTTCAGCTGTTCTCTTCGTTTTTCTATACTTTTTTACATCTTCTTGTTTATTTATCGTTTCATAGCTTTGTTTCACGTGAAACAGTGACTATTCTACCTTATAAACTCAGTGTGTATGCACTATTATAAATGTCTAACGCTACACGATTTCTTATAACTATTACTAATCTCATCCATATTTTAAAATCTTCAGCAGTATCTTATTATATATCTTTTACCAATATATGGTACATTAAAATAGAGTTTGCCTTACCATCGTATCCCCTTAATTATTTCACGTGAAACATCTAGATACAAATAATGGCACCCTGTCGAATTACCCTAGACAATTAGTACATCAATCGTTCCTATCTATACTGCACCGTAAATACTGTGAAACATATAACGCCCTCACAGCTAATGGTGCGACATGTCTGATAAAAAATTACATACTAAGTTTAGAAGATGATGCCATATGTATGTTAAAAAGATACAAACTAAAATAGATGGTGTAACATCAGTTTTCATATTACACTTATTTCTTCTACCTATACAGCTATGCGTCTTTTTTATCTATGCAAGTATCCAACGCAAGTATTTTCTCTATACATTATGCTAATGGCTACTTTATCTTTAACATCCACCCATTCATCCTTCTCTTGTGCATCTTTCTAACTCACTATACAACACTAATTTATGAATATTTCTGTATTACTTATTCTTATTATACTTTATACCATCATTTGTCATACTATCTATTCACAAACCCAATGCATCTATCGTATAATTAAGGTATCAATTATTTCATACAAAGGGGGATATACTATGTTTAAAAATTTTAAAACGTTAGCTATTCTAGGTGCAGTTGCTTTCACTATTTTAGGTATAGGCCATAGTGACGCATCAAGAATACAAGGCCATGAACTTCCAGACTCCGATTTTGTTGTTGCTGGAGTTCCAAAACTTACCAATGTAAACGCAGTTCGTCAGAGCTTAGGGACTCCTACCTCTGTTGGTAGAGATACAATCTCTTATGGCGGTCTTACATTCTATATTAGTCGTCAATATTACCCTGCTATCACTACAAAAATAATTAAAAATCGTGACGCTGCTACAGCTAGGGGGATTTCAGTAGGCGATAGTATTAATGATGTATATAATGCTTATGGAAAGCCAGATTTCATTCAAAACAAAGATGGATATCGTATATTATTCTATGGAGAATACATACCAAATAGTGGATATGCATCTGGAATAGATTTTTACACCGATGGCAACTATGTTCGTGAAATTGATATAACCCTTGGAGATGAGTAAAATAATAAGAAATTTTATACTGCTTTATTCCATTGCACTTACTACATTAGGAGTAAGCACTAATCATGCTGCAGGTCATAATCTCCCAGATTCAGATTTTGTTGTGGCAGGTATTCCAAAAATATCAACTGCTAACGCAATTATTCAAAGTTTAGGAGAGCCTACTATTAAATATCGCTATGGCCTTGGATATGGTGGTCTTATATTTGAAATTACTCGAGGCAATTATCCTGAAGTAAAGAAAAAAATAATTACGAGTCGAGATGCTGTTACTGCTAGAGGCATATCTGTGGGTGATAGTATTGATGATATCTATACAAAATATGGACCACCTGATACAACCTATGTTAATAATCAAGGGTATTATGTGTTATTCTATGGTACTTATACTCCCAATACTCCTCATGACTTACTAAAATCTGGTATAGAATTTATTACTAATTACCGCTATGTTAAATCAATCTATATATGTGTACGATAATACCTTATTCTATCTAAACAAATTATTGTTTCACGTGAAACAATATAATAAAAAAGGGACCTCATGGTCCCTTTTTTATGTGGAAGATGGATCTTATAGAATCCATCTTCCTCTGTTTGCTTTTCTATTCTATATGGCTTTAGACTTTCACTAATATGTTTGGGTTCCTCTCCATTAATGCCAGTATAAGAACATGCGTTTTATTCTTCTATGATTATAAGATCTTACTATAATCGAATTATTAATGAACTAAATTGTTCCTATAAGTACTCTCTACTCATCACCTAACAAACCTTTTACGATATTCACCGCGGAGATACCATCTTTAGCATAGGAGTCAGCACCGGCTTCATCTGCATAGGCTTGGGATAATACCGCACCGCCTACAAGAACCTTCGCATTGACACCCGCTTCACGTACCGCTGCAATGGTTTCATTAATCATTGGCATCGTTGTAGTCATCAAGGATGCTATACCAATAATCGGAGCATTGTGTTCTTTCGCTGCTGCAACGATTTCTTCTGGTGACACGTCTTTTCCTAAGTCCACGATTTGGTATCCATTGTTTTCTAACAAGGCAGATACGATATTCTTACCTAAGTCATGAATGTCACCTTTTACCGTAGCTAAGATAATCGTCGCTTTCTTATCTGCTGTTCCTTCTGGCAACACTTCTTTAATCGTTGTAAAAGCTGCTTGCATCGTTTCTGCTGCTAGCATAACTTGTGGCAAGAACGCTTTACCAGTTCCGAACTTTTCACCAACTACTGCCATAGCATCGGATAACCCTCTACGAGTCACTTCCAATGGATCTAAGCCTTGTGCTAAGGCTTCTTTTACCAACGGTACAACCGCCTCTTTTTCCCCTTGTTCTACGGCATGTTTAATGCATTCGATCGGGTCATCACTATGGAATACTTCTGCTGTGGCTTTCACCTTTTTCGTCACCACTGCATTTTCATCGTCATCACCATATTCAGCAATGAAGTCCGCTGCGGCCGGGTCAAAGCCCATAAAAGTACGACCTGTAATAAAAGCTTTTCGTACGATTTCATTCATTGGGTTCATGATAGGACAAGTCAATCCATTGCTCAACGCCATCGTCAAGAATTGTGCATTCAAGTACGCCCGTTGTGGCAACCCAAAGGATATATTGGATAAACCCATCACCGTTGGGAAACCAAATGTTTCTGCATAGAGTTTTAATGTTTTTAAGGTTTCTCGTGCTGCATGTTGACTACTTGCTAAGGTCAACACCAATGGATCCAACAACAAGTCATTTGGACGTAAACCATAGTTATACGCTTCTAAGACGATTTCCTTCGCCAAGGACACACGCTCTTCTGCCGTTTCTGGCAATTCTTTTTTACCTAATGGCAAGCATAATAACGCTGCACCATAGCGTTTCGCCAATGGTAATACAGCCTCCAATTGCTCTGGCTCTGCATTCACAGAGTTCAACAATGGGCGACCTGGGTAAGCTTTCAAACCTGCTTCCATTGCCACTGGGTCCAAAGTATCGATGGATAAAGGAACCTCTACAAGCATCGTTAATTCTTCGATAGCTCGTTTCATCGTTTCCCCTGGGTCAACGCCTGTGACACCCATGTTCACATCTAGTACATCAGCCCCTGCTTCTACTTGAGCTAACGCATCTTTTTTCACCATTAAGAAACTGCCCTTGCGGATTTCTTCTGCTAACACCTTACGGCCTGTTGGGTTAATGCGTTCTCCAATGATGATAGGCTTTTCTTGTAAACCTACTTTCACGACGCTTGTCCGGCTTGTGAAAGCAGTAAACGGTTCTACATATGGTCGTTCTGCTGGTGTATGTGCTCGTGCTGCTTTAGCGATAGCCTCGATGTGTTTTGGTGTACTACCGCAACAAGCGCCTAAATAGGTCGCCCCTGCATCTAGGAAACGAGGTGCATATTCACCCATTTCTTCCGGCCCCAATGGGAAGATTGTTTCTTTTCCTACCAATTGTGGCATCCCTGCATTAGGTTGAATACTAATCGGCAAATTTGTTACCGCTGCCATGCGTTCTACTAGTGGCAATAATTGTTCAGGTCCTAATGAACAGTTAATACCTACGATATCTGCTTCCATAGCATCCATTAAGATCGCTGCTGCTTCTGGTGGCGTACCCGTTATAGTACGACCATCTTCACTAAAGGAGAACTGACAAATAATTTTTACATCCTCTTTTGTTTTTCCTAGCTCTTCACGAGCATCCTTGGCTCCCAATAAAGCCGCACGCATTTCTTGGATATCGATGATGGTTTCGATAATAAGGTAGTCTACACCGGCATCGATAAGAGCTCTCGCTTGGTCTTTGAAAGTCTCATAAATCTCATCAAACTGGGCCACCCCTAATGGAGCCATAAAGCGGCCACTGGGACCCATATCCCCTGCAATTTTTGCATTCGGATTGATTTTGTCGCGAGCCGCTTGTGCTACTTTCACAGCAGCACGGTTAATTTCTTCCATGCGATGACCCAATTGGTATTCATCCAGTTTTAAGGATGTCCCACCAAAGGTATTAGTCGTAATAATATCACTGCCGTGACGCAAATACTCTGCATGGATGTGTTCCACCACATCCGGATGTTCTACGTTAAATAATTCTGGACACGCCCCGTCACCAAGACCTGCCGCTTGCAGCATGGTACCCATGCCGCCATCTATAATATATACCATATGTCCCTCACTTATGTATCAGGCACATTGCTCGCCCAAGGCAATATACTTCACATGGGTATGCTTCTACTCTTCCCTGTAGGTTCATACACCATATTACTTATCTATACATCTAATTATTATTCTTAACCAAAGTTTCTTTGTTATCATCTTACAGTTATCAGTATGATATAAAGTACCTCTACAGCAGCTAAGCCATACACAACTACTGTAGAAACTTATACTGATTAACACTGTATACCAATGATAGTATTACTAATAGTTATTATACCTTACAAAAACATCAATTATATTGTAAAAAGTATAACTATCATAAGGATATCCCACATAGGATACCTTTTCAGTACTATCCATCACAAACGGTACGTTTGTTTAAATGCACGATGTCGTCCCCTTCTCTGGCAACTTACGAGATGCGCACTCTACTTGGCTACAAGATGTGCAACCTCGTTGTGTCTTTGGTCCTTCTTCATCAGCGGTTTGACAGCCCACGATAGCTGTTACCGATTTACGTGGAAATAGCATACTTGTGTCTGTCACCGTCAAGCCAATTTCTTCTGTCTTAATAATCTTAGCAAATTCTTGCTGTACTGTGACAGGCCAATTACCATAGCCTGGGCTAAAACGCCATGTCGTTTTAAAGCCTTGTTTTTTTGCCTCTCTGTCGATGAGTTCATTTACCTGATCTGCCACTTGTTCTACGGCAGTTGTAGCCGCTGCATCCACGAGGAGACCTAGTGTAGATTTGCCTTCTTTAAATAAAGCAGAACTGCGTTCTTCTACCGCTTCACCTACTGTGACAGCGAGAACATATACTTTTTTCGCATTTCCCAAATGACGGATGATACCCGTCGCATCTAGCACCATGGGCGGGTTACTTAGGATTGTATGTGTATCTGCATCGTAATCATAGCATTGGTACACACCACGAGGTTCTGCCACTAATTGTACTTCTAGGGCAGCTTCTTTCACATACTGCTCTGGAAATCCCTCCGCATGTTTTAATCCGGAGTATCGTTTTATTTCATCTTCATTGAGTTTTGGTAATCGTCCGTTATAGATTGCCATCATCTCACCTCAATCTTGTATTGCAAATATAAAACATGTGCGAACACAACGTGACCGCACATGTAAAAGAGTACTTATTAAGTATACCATAGTTCATACTTATAAGCATTTTCTATATTTTATTATAAGTTATAGTACAAAGCTATAAAGGTTTTGTTTTAATCTCTTTTGGTTTTCGAGGATATTTCTTAGGCGTAGGCTTTACCTTTTTGATATACACAATAGCTCGTTTGTCATCCAGGGTAGGTAATGTCACTTCTTTCACCTCTACAATTTCACCGCCCAAGATAGATAAAGCACGTTTACTTTCCTCTAGCTCTTCCTGCACGATGGAGCCTTTTAAGGCCACCATGTAGCCTCCTACTTTCACGTAAGGCAGTCCCCATTCCAATAAGATGGATAAACGAGCCACCGCACGGCTAGTAAGAAGGTCGAAAGATTCCCTGTACGCTTGGTTTGCCAAATCTTCTGCACGGCCATGTAAAGTTTGTAATCCTTGTAAGTCTAAGTCCTCAACAACACTATCTAAAAAGCGGAGTCGCTTTTGCAAAGAGTCAAACAAAGTAATTTGCAAAGATGGATCGTATATACCCAAGGGAACACCTGGAAAACCTGCACCTGTGCCTAAATCGATGACCGTTGCACCCTTTGTAAAATACTTAGGGTCATAACAAGATAGAGAATCTACCACATGTTTTAAAGCAAACTCTTCTGGTTCCGTAATACCCGTTAAGTTCATGTGCTCATTGGTGGTTACCACGTGTTCGTAAAACCGTCGTAGTTGGTCAATTTGTACATCTGTGAGGTCCAACCCATAGGTATTGATGTGGGCTTTCACATAGTCTGAAAATGTCATATTAACCTCTTTCACGGTAGTACTGCTCAATTTGTACTAAGAGCACAGAAATGTCCGCAGGAGATACACCAGAAATACGGCTCGCTTGACCAATAGAATGGGGGCGTACAGCGTTCAATTTTTGGATGGCTTCTAAAGATATACCTTTCATCGCTGTATAATCCCAATCCTGAGGAATGATTTTGGCCTCTAACTTACGAACCTTTTCTACTTGTTCCATTTGTTTTTTTATATATCCATCGTAAGTAATGGTAATATCAATTTCTTCTTCCACCGGCGCTTCGTAACGAGGCAATCCGAATGCCTCTGCCACTACTCCATAGGATAGTTCGTTACGTTTCACCAAATCGTAAGCCTTGATGCCCGTTTTGATGCGAGGTGTACCAATACTATCTAAGATTTGTTGCGTTTCTTCACTAGGGTTTACAGGTGTATCCGCTAGTAATTGAATGGCTGCTTCAATTTTACCTTGTTTCTCTTTGAAAGCTCTATATCGTTCTTCCTTAACAAGTCCGATTTCATAGCCTTTTTCTGTTAAACGCATATCTGCATTGTCTTGACGAAGTAACAAGCGATATTCACTGCGGCTCGTCATCATCCGGTATGGTTCTTTTGTTCCTTTTGTCACTAAGTCATCAATTAAAACACCGATGTAACCTTCAGACCGAGATAGGATAAATGGCTCTTTTCCTTCTAACCATAAGGCTGCATTGATACCTGCCATTAACCCTTGTGCTGCCGCTTCTTCATAGCCAGATGTACCATTCGCTTGACCTGCGGAGTACAATCCTTGGATATGTTTCACTTGTAAAGCAGGCGTTAATTGCAATGGATCCAAGCAATCGTACTCAATGGCATAAGCAGGACGCATGATTTCTACATCTTCCAACCCAGGGATAGTGCGTAGGAACGCATATTGCACATCGATTGGTAGGCTTGTACTCATACCTTGGACGTACATTTCGTTGGTGTGATTGCCTTCTGGTTCCACAAATAATTGATGGCGTTGTTTATCTTCAAAACGAACCACTTTATCTTCGATGGATGGACAATATCTTGGGCCTGTTCCTTCGATAACACCTGTGTACATTGGGGCACGATGTAAATTGCCACGGATGATATCGTGCGTTTCCTGATTGGTGAAAGTCAACCAACATACTTGCTCATTGCGATCAATCCAATCCGACATAAAAGAGAAGGCTCTATGGTGAGAGTCACCAGGTTGCATTTCCATATTTTCTGTGTGCAAGGTTCGTTTATCGACACGAGCTGGTGTACCTGTTTTGAATCGCATCAACTTAATGCCATGATTCAATAAAGATTGAGACAACAACTCTGCTGTTCGTTGTCCATTAGGACCACCTGTATACGCCAGTTCACCAGTAATAATCTTACCTTTTAAGTACGTACCCGTACATAAGATGATCGCCTTGGCTTGGTATACTTCCCCAAGTTCTGACACAATGCCTTGTACAACACCGTCTTCAATGAGCAATTCATTGACCATGATTTGCTTCACATTGAGGTTCTCTGTATTTTCTAAAATTTCTTTCATACGACGTTGATAGGCAACTTTATCGGATTGGGCTCGCAAGGAATGTACCGCAGGTCCCTTTCCTGTGTTGAGCATGCGCATTTGGATGGCCGTCGCATCCGCATTGATGCCCATTTCACCGCCCAATGCATCTAGTTCGCACACTAGATGGCTTTTACCAGGTCCCCCAATCGCTGGGTTACATGGCATAAGGGCAATATTATCTAAATTCAATGTGGCCATCAAGGTACGGTGCCCCATGCGTGCTGTGGCTAACGCAGCCTCACAACCAGCATGACCACCGCCAATGACGATCACATCATACGTATCTACTAAATACATGTATTCTCCTATTTTCCTAAACAGAATCGTTTAAATAATTCATCCACCATGGATTCACGTAAACTTTCACCCGTAATATCACCTAAGAGTTCCCAGGCCGCACGAATATCCGTAACGATTAAATCGATAGGCATACCGCTATCAATAGCGAACACAGATTGTTCTAAGCTAACTTTCGCCTGTTCCATCAAGGTAATGTGGCGCACATTGCTGAGCATCGCATCATGACTAGCCTGTACAGATCCGCCTTGCACCAAGGATGTAATGACCTTCGCCATCTCATCCATACCTTCCCCCTGGGCAGCACTGATGTTCACAATCTCTGTGAAAGTCCCCTGTGACGCAATTTCTTCCTCCGTAATGCACTGTGTTTGGTCTGCTTTATTCAAGAAGATAATACTTGGACGATTCGTAATTAACTGCAGCAATTCTTGTTCTTCTGTTTCCAATGGTTTAGACCCATCGATAACAAGAACTACTACATCGGCTTTATCTAAATATTGACGTGCTTTTTCAACTCCCATACTTTCTACAATATCTTCGGTCTCACGAATCCCTGCGGTATCAATTAAACGTACAGGAATGCCTTCGATAGTGATAAATTCCTCAATACTATCACGGGTCGTGCCTGGAATATTCGTCACAATGGCACGATCCTCACGAAGTAAAGCATTCATCAAGCTAGATTTCCCCGCATTAGGACGGCCGATGATAGACACCATCACTCCGTCACGCAATAATTTGCCACGCTGTGCCGTCGCCAATAAGGCATCCATCTTCTCAAGGATAGGAGCTAACCCCGTACGCACCTCTTGGGCCGATACCTCTTCAATATCTTCCTCTGGATAATCAATAGTCACTTCTAAGTGAGCAATCATAGCGATTAACTCATCTCGTAAACTGCGGATATACTTGGATAACATACCATCCAATTGATTCACTGCCACTTCCAAAGATTGCTCCGTCTTCGCATCAATAATATCGATGATGGCTTCCGCTTGGGTTAAATCAATACGGCCATTCAAGAATGCTCGCTTCGTAAACTCCCCTTCTTCTGCCTGACGTACCCCCTCTGAAAGTAAGACTTTCAGTATTTCACGAACCGACACAAAGCCGCCATGACATTGAATCTCTACCACATCCTCCGCCGTATAGGAATGAGGACCTTTCATCAACACTACAATAACCTCATCCAAGGTTTTGTCCGTCTTAGGATGAACAATATGACCGTAATGGATCGTTCGCGTCTGGCGATCACCCAGTGGGACAGATTGTTTACTGTGAAAGATACGATTCACAACATTACACGCCTCCGGACCACTGACGCGGATAATACCAATACCGCCAATCCCTGGAGCCGTCGCAATCGCTGCAATCGTGTCATCTAAAAACATAATATCTCCTGTCTACATCAATGCCATTGTTTTAAGATATATCTAGTACATATCCTTTATAGGGATACCATATATACATAGTATCAGTAACATATCATTATGACACTTTCATGATACTCCTAAAAAACATACCTGACATCGAGTAATACCATTTCATATAAAAAGAAAAGGCCGTTTGGCCTTATATAAATTATATCATGCAACCAAAGTAACATCAATGACAGATAGGAGAAAACTCCATGAGGAACGCCATTACGTGTAGTAGCCTTTGTGGCGTCCCTTTCTACCTAAATCAAACAAACGTAAAAAACCGCAACATGCTCCTGAACAAACCTACCGTAGGATCAGTTTGAGAAGGAGTATGTTGCGGTCTTCCCTTTGCCTATTTAGTTAACAACGCAACAAGGCTGCATAATGTCACAAGAGACGACCTACCGTAGGATCAGTTTGTGGAGGAATATGTCGTGCTCTTTCCTTTGTACTAGTCAGCTACGAACGCCACAGGCTACATAGCGGAACAAATGACAACTCTAAGGAGCGCCCTTTTTTCGTAGAAAGCCTGAGGCGTTTCCTAACTACCAAAATTACACAAACGCAAAAGACCGCAACATACTCCTGAACAAACCTACCGTAGGATCAGTTTGAGAAGGAGTGTGTTGCGGTCTTTCATTCACTTGTGTTAGAGCAGAACGCCACAGACTTTCATAGAGAAAACTAGCGACGGTCTCGTTTACGATACACGATAAATGGTCGTGCCAAGTAATTAAATGGTACGCTCAAGCAATGCACTAAACGGCTGAATGGGAATACGATAGCCACAATCATCCAGGATAGCATATGGAACTTAAAGATACCAGGAACATTTTCCATTAAGGATGGATCTGGCATGGCCATCAATACGCTACGGAACCAAGGTCCAATAGACACACGATAGTCGAAGAATCCAGATGCATTCAATAAGGTACCAGCCATACCACTAAAGATAGCTAGTGTAAAGAATACATATAACCATACATCCATTTTAGATGTGTTAGCACGTAATTCAGGTGTTGTGAAACGACGTTTCATAAGCATCAAGAATCCTACGATAAATAGGAAGCCAGCTACAGCACCCATATACAAGGCACCAGCATGATACATATGGTCATCCACACCGATCATAGCAGTCCAAGTTTTAGGAATTAATACCCCTACCACGTGGCCGCCGATAACGCAAAGCAAACCAAAGTGGAACAGTGGGTTCGCAATACGCAATTGTTTCTTTTCTAAAAATTGACTTGATTTTGTGGTCCAGTTTCTTTCAAAGTAAAAGAAGCGAACAAGAGTCCCTACGACAAAGAAGGTGAAAGCGATATAAGGCAGGGCGCCCCATAGAAATAAACTCATAGTACACCGTCCTCCAATCCATTTGCAACAGATAAAATAATATCAAATAAGAATGCATACGGCAGTTTTGCTTCAATGAAGCGCTCCCGAATATATTCTAATTTTGGTTTACAGTATTCATAAATTTCTTTTGCTTTTTCTTCTTCGATAAGCGCACATAATTCAAGAATAGCTGGGACAAAGTCTGGCATTTCTTTTGGTAAGTCATAGCCATTTTCAAGGAAAAATGCTTTGTATTTAACAAGTTCTTCTGCTTGTTCCCCTGTGCCTTGTAATTCATAAGTAGATAAATACATATTCGTATTTTGACTAAAGTCAAAAGTACGCACATATTGATCTTCAAACTCTTTACGAGGTGTTTCTTCCACATAGTCGAAGAATTCTATCAAGGCTTGACGGAGTTGAGGGTGCGCAACAGATGTTGCGTCCCCCTTCCATTCTTGTAATTCATCGTACCAAGTGGCATCAGGATAACGAAGCAGAAATGACGCAATAAGCGCTATTTTCTGAGCATCATTCATTATTGGCATCCCCCTGTAGGACAGGCAAAACCACGTTTATGTTGCATATCTGCACGACCTTCACGAGACGCTTTGATATCTGTAGGAATCACGAAACGATCATTGTATTTAGACAAAGCTAATAATTTGTACATTTCGTACATTTGATCTTCTGTTAAATCGATTGGATGCTCAGGAGCTTCACCGCCTACATCACGACGACGCATATATTCACGCATATCTAATACACGTTGTAACACACGAGCTAAGGCATCTGCATTACCTGCTGTAAATAGATTTGCAAGGTATTGTACAGGCACGCGCATTTCATTTGCATCTGGTAAGTATACTTCAGATGTAATACGTTGTACGATTGGGCTCAATGGTGGTACATACCAAACCATTGGTAATGTACGGTATTCTGGATGTAATGGTAAGCCCACTTTCCATTCTTTGATCAATTTGTAGACTGGAGATTTTTGTGCTGCTTTAATCCAAGCTTCACCAATACCTTCAGCACGAGCCGCTTTCACTACTTCTGGATCATGAGGATCTAAGATTAAATCCACTGTATTTTCATAGATATCTGTATCGTTTTTGGAAGCCGCTGCTGCTTCTACTTTATCCATATCATAGAAAACAACGCCTACATAACGCATTCTACCTACGCAAGTTTCCGCACAAATTTGAGGTAAACCATTTTCCAAACGTGGGTAACAGAATACACATTTTTCAGCTTTATTCGTTTCCCAGTTGTAGAAGATTTTTTTGTATGGGCAAGATGGTACGCAATGGCGCCAGCCACGACATACATCTTGAGAAACAAGAACTACACCGTCTTCATCACGTTTGTAAATCGCACCAGATGGGCACGCTGCCACACATGCTGGATTCAAGCAATGATTACATAGACGAGGTAAGTAGCGCATGAATACTTTTTCATAGTCAAACACGATATCTTCGCCCATTTTAGCTAAGTTAACATCAGAGCGAGCGTGCTCACCACCAGCCAAATCGTCATCCCAGTTAGGACCCCATTTGATTTCCATGCGTTCTTTAGTTACTAAAGAACGTGGACGTGCTACTGGTTGGTTATTTTTACGACCAGAATGAATCAATGTTTCATAGTCATATGTCCATGGTTCGAAGTAGTCTTTCAACTCAGGTTGTTCTGGATGGTAGAACAATTTCATCAAACGATTTGTTTTGGAACCTGTAGCTAATGCTAATTTTCCATCGCTATCAACAGTCCAGCCGCCTTTCCATTTCTCTTGGTCTTCCCAATGACGTGGATAACCAACACCTGGGCGAGTTTCTACGTTATTAAAGTACATATATTCCGCACCTTCGCGGTTTGTCCATGTATTTTTACAAGTGACAGAACATGTGTGACAGCCTAGACACTTGTCTAAATTTAGGACCATAGATACTTGAGCCTTAATCTTCAAGCCAATCTACCTCCTTC
>CAUSMY010000005.1:0-23758 GCA_963533015.1 uncultured Veillonella sp. | reverse complement strand
AACTTTTTGAATAGAAATTGTTTGCTCCCAAAATTTTTCATTTTGAATTGCTTGTTGCATAGGAGACATTTCTAGGTAATCTTTTATAGTACTCATATAATCACCCCCTTTCAATGTGATTATAGCACAAATAGTAAGGAGGTGAAGAAGGATGTTGCCAGGATTGACAGAAGAACAAAATGAATACCTTAAAGAATTACATATCAAGGCCATAGATACTGCACAATTATTTTTTGAAGACTATACAAATACAAGAAAGGACGAATATTCTGAATTAGCTAAAGCTGAATTGGCTAAAGCTAGAGCCTATCTGATTTTAGGGAACTTTGACCCAGATACAAGACTTTGAGAGGTGTAAGGAGGATGTAAATGGATTTTAGTGAATTTTATAAATCGCTCACAGAAGAGCAAATAGAGTACTTAGAAGAAATGCTGAACACATTTGTAGAGACGGCCCATGAGTTTTTTGATGAATGGGTAGATTATGATGAAGAATGCGACCTATTAAACTTTGTCAGCACAGTCTACGATGCTCAGTTGATTAGTCGCATGACAGGCGTTACAAGCGATTCTTTTATTGACTTGTTAAAGTCAGATAGAGGTCGGTTCATTAAGGGCAGAGACAGCTTTATTTCTTTGATGGAGGAACGCATTAATGGATAGAGGAGAATTTGCTGCAAGCATTAGCGAAGAGCAAGAAGATTATATCGCTTATAGACGAGATGAATTCTTAAAATTAGCAAATACGTGTATTAATGAGTACAAAAATGATCCGAGTGAAGAACTTTTTTGGCGAATAGATTCTGCCTTAGGACGTGCTAGTGCATTACATTTTTTATTAAATCGATTACCACCATTTGAGTATTTTGAAGCAAATAAAGAATATGCAGAAATTAAAGATAGTCATCAAAAAAACATGGCACTAGTGAATCGTAACAAGAAATTAGAGAAAACTCTAATGATTAAAGTGTTAGCTAAAGTAGGGGAATTATTGGAGATAACTTATGGGGCATTAACACTTGGATTTGGTGCAGGGGTAGGATTATTCGTATTAAATATGGAAAATGCTGGGGGTCTAATGCCAAGAAGAAATAAGAACGCAAGAACACGCAAGCAAAAACCATACCACATTATGGCTAAACACAAGCAAAAGCTGGAGGTTGAAAAGAAAGTCGAGCAACAGCTCGCATTCATCCAACGTAAAGCAGATGAGTGCGATCGTAAATCTAAAGAGCGATTGCGACAAGCAGAAGAATTAATTCAAGCAACGGAAGAGAAAAGTAAGCTAACTACACAAATCTTAATTGCAAGCTGTGTGGTCGGATTGATAGTAATGAGTTTATTTATTTTGTGGTTAGGGCGGTAAGTGTGAATTCAGAAGTCAGAGAAATTATAGTCGTCAGTTTATTCATGTTGGTATTAGCGTTTGGTTATATAGCTGTATACGACTTTATTAACTGGGTATTTTCTTGAGGAGGATATATGAAGGTAACACCTGCACATATTGCTGACATCATGGGCGTATCACCCCAATTTGTGCGGTGCGGTTTACGTGCTAATAAATGGGATTGGGGCGATGCGGTTCAGATGAACGGCAAGGCGTACACGTATTATATTTATTTCCATAAGTTCAAAGAATGGTGGGGACAAAGTGATGCAAAAACAAAAAAAATCGAGCAAATGCTCGAAACGGAAGCCTTTTAAAATTCGTTGGGATCGAGTGGCAATAGTAGCGATGGCACCAGTAATGGCATTGGGTCTATACAATGCTACATTCCCTAGAAATATAGTTGAATATGAGACTAAGACGGTAACGGTATCAAAAGATGATACGCTATGGGGCATCGCAAAAGATGCAGTTGGCGAGACAGAAGATGTTCGCCAGACTGTTCAAGAAATTATCAAAAATAATCACTTGAAGGATGGAACCATTCACCCTGGTATGACGCTCAAGGTTAGAGCGATTAAGGAGTGATATCGTGAATTTAAAAGCATACTGCAAGAGTAAGAAAATTAAGCAAGTAGCTGTCATTAAAGCTACAGGAATCAAAAAGGATCGCTTGAGCCATTTATTCAATGGCAAGCCAGTAAACTTTGGAATCATTGAGTTAATGACCTTGTGCAAATACCTGGATGTAAAGCCATCCAAATTAACAGAGAATTACAAGGTATTGATGAACAATAAGAAGTTCTATTTAAAAGAAAAAGCCCCTCAAAAATGCGCTAACATCGAGGGACTTAACAATATAACTACACATAGTATACCACAGTTAGGAGAAAGTATGGAAGATAATACACAAACTTTACATCAAATAGTTGATATGTTACAGGGCGTTCCTAAACATCAATGGGATGCATTAGTAATAGAGGTAAATAGAGAGTATGAAAGAAACGCCAGCAAGGTGATGCTTACTGACGTTTCAGGATTAAAAAAACTACTCACTAACAACTTGTAACATAGTAGGATGGATTCTGTAATTACGATTATCATATTGGACGTTTATATAATCGAACTTAAATGCATCTTGGAGACATTCCTCTAGCCAAATACTTGGAGGAACATGGCTATCAAGAGTGGCATTTGAATCATTTAATTGAATCCATTCTCCGAGTAGATTTGCATATATCTTCTTCAAATCATTCACCTCCTTTCACAATGATTATAGCATGTGGATGTATTTGAAAAGAGATTGTACGTTTGATATAGAAAGAAAAAGCTATGAATTGTGGTAAAACATACCGAATGAGAGGGTACGCCATGGTACCCATTGATATTACTATACCCCTTGATGAGGGGCAAGACCCAGATGATATGGCGGATAACTTCACAGATGACGATTATGCGGAGTTCATCCTAGGGAGTGATATTCCATATATCATAAGGGCAGAAATAGATGAAATTGAGGAGGTTAACTAAAACATGTATAAGAAGATTTTTAACGGTAAGAATGCCACTCATGAAGAGTGGTTAGAGGCTCGTAAACAAGGCATTGGTGGCAGTGATATGGCAGCAATTCTAGGATTTAACAAGTACCGTGATGCGGTGAGTGTATGGTTAGATAAGCGAGGAGAGTTGCCACCAGTCGAGGAAAACGAACCAATGTATTGGGGTAACGTACTTGAGGAAGTGGTCGCCCAGGAGTTCGCCAAACGTACAGGGTGGAAAGTTAGAAATAATAATTACACCTTGCAATCAACTGAATATCCCTACCTTTTGGCCAACATTGATCGTGAGATTGTAGGCGTGGATGCGGGACTAGAATGTAAAACCGCAAACGCATTCAAGCGAGATGAATGGGAAGGAGATGAAGTCCCTACATCCTATTATATACAGTGCCAACACTATATGGCGGTCACTGGTAAATCATCTTGGTGGATTGCTTGTTTACTTGGAGGCAATACATTCATCTATAAAGAAATTCCAAGAAATGAGGAAGTCATCGAGGCCATCATTCGTGAGGGTAAAGTCTTTTGGGACATGGTACAAAACGGAACAGTACCTGCTGTTACTGGTAGTGAATCGAGTTCCGAAACACTCAATATGATGTACGGCAAATCCAATGAACAGACAATAGAACTTGATGATGTGGCGATGAGTTACATCAATCAATATAACAGCGCCAAGGCAAAGATTAAGGAGGCCACAGAGGCTAAGGATGAGGCAGAAAACATCCTAAAATCCTTGCTAGGAGAAAACGAGGTAGGTATTGTGGGCGAGTTCAAAGTGACCTGGAAAATGCGTAAAGGGTCAACCCGTTTCAATACAAAACAATTCCAAGCGGATCACCCAGAATTACATAAACAATATTTAGTAAAAGGCGAGGATACTCGCTCAACATTTAGTGTTAAATAAGGAGGAATAATATGGCAAGCGTAACAGGTGGATTAACCATCAAACAAGGGGCCGTTAAAACGGCAGAATCACAAAAGGTGGTAACTATTCAATCCCTGGTATCACAGGAAAGTGTAAAGGCTCGATTTGAGGAATTGCTAGGAAAGAAAGCACCAGGGTTCATCTCCAGCTTACTAGCGGTAGTCAACAACAATAAATTGTTGGCCAAAGCTAATCCTAATACTGTAATTGCAGCTGGAGCTATGGCAGCATCGCTCGACTTACCAATTAATCAAAATCTTGGATTTGCCTATATCATTCCTTACGGGAATGAAGCCCAATTCCAAATGGGCTATAAAGGCTACATCCAATTGGCTATGCGTACTGGTCAATATCAGACCATCAACGCAGCTGAGGTATACGAGGGTGAGATCGTCAAACAAAACCGCTTCACAGGCGAATACGAATTCGGAGAGAAAACTTCCGATAAAATTGTTGGGTACATCGCCTACTTTAAATTGGTAAATGGATTTGAAAAGTACTTGTACATGAGCATTGAGGAAATGCAAGCTCATGCCAAGAAATTCAGCAAGAACTATAAAGGCGGGACTGACAAGTGGGGTATCACAGACTTTCATAGTATGGCCATTAAAACTGTACTCAAACGGTTAATCAGTAAATACGGCATCCTATCCATTGAGATGCAAGGGCAACAAATGGTAGATGCCATCACCAATGATGGTGGCAAGATGACCATGCATGATGATGGAACTCTTGAGGCAGAATTCGATGGGGATACTATTGATGCAGATGGTATGGTAATCAACCAGGATGAGCCACATACTGTAATCACAATGGATGATGGCGTTACTGTAGATACTGAAACAGGGGAATATATGGATCCCTTATTTAACAAATAATTAACAAGAAAGATTTTACATGAAAAAAGGCATCCAGTACTTTTCCATGGATGTGGACTTTTTCACAGATTCAAAAATCCAGTTTGTGGATGCGAGGTTTGGGGCTAAAGGCATCGTGATAACGATCAGGCTCCTAACTCTCATCTATCGACAGGGATATTACATCACCTGGAATGATGATGAAGCATTTTTACTTGCGAAAAGCGTCGGCGATAATGTAACCGCTTCTTTAGTGAGTGACGTAGTGCAAGAATTGGTTAAGCGAGGATTCTTCAATGAGGAATTGTTTAACTCGTTCAAAATTCTGACATCTAGGGGCATACAGGAACGATATTTAGAAGCATGTAAGCGAAGAAAAACGGTTGAAATGGATGGACGATATTTACTCTATGAACGACCTGAAAAAATTCCGAATTTGCATGTGTTACCTTTGTGTACTCAAAATGACGGTAAATGCACACGCAATGCTAACATTTCAGATAAAAATGTATACATTTCTGATGAAAATGTTAACACAAATGGACAAAGTAAAGAAAGTAAAGTAAAGAAAGTAAATAAAGAAAGGAAAGAAAGTAAGACCGTGCTCTTTTATTTAAATCATTTTGGTGATGTAAATCCATTCATTGGAGCACAGTTAGAAGAGTTGATTGACTTTCATGGAGATGATGAAGTAGAAGGCGCATTGAAGATAGCGGTTGAGCGTGGTGTGCGTAAGCTTAATTATGTGAAAGGAATATTAAATAGTAAGGAGCGTGATGCAAATAATGGAGGACACAACAATGGAGCCCGTCGGGAAGTCGATTGGGCTAATGAGCCAGATGAGTTGCGATGAGCGACGGGAATATATTGCTAACTTACTTGGAGAACGAGCAAATACAGGCAAAACATATTCATTTGATAAACCAGTATATGATGAACCAATTTATTTGGATCCAAGACCTATATTAGGACGATATGGAGTGCAGAAACGGCAGCAACATATTAGCTTTGAATGGATTATCGATAAAGGCAATTTTAATGATTGCGACAGAGAAAGTTATCGCAAGGCATATCAATATGGACAAGATGTAACAAGAGCTATTAGCAATGGTAGAGGGCTTATTTTAAAAGGTACAGTAGGAACTGGAAAGACTACACTTGCTATTGCGATTATGCGTAAGGCGGTAGAGCAAGGCATACGTTGCCTATTTGTGAACAATATTAGCCTTAATGATAAACTGCTCAATCTGTTAAATAGCGACCGTAAGGAATTGGCGAATTATGACAAGCTGCTTAGAACTGTACCACTATTAGTCATTGATGATTTTGGAGCGGAATCAGATAGAAATAATCGCTCCTGGGTGGTTGAAAAAATGGAAAGTATCATAGGTGACAGGTATGATCGCATGCTACCAATCGTTATAACGACTAACTTAGGGAATAATGAGCTTAAAGAAAGGTATAACTTACGAATATTTGACAGACTTAGAGATACTTGCAATGTTCTAAACTTTCAAGGTCAAAGTTTACGAGGGAATAAGGAGGGAATATGACTTTCTTTGAAGAATTTGCAAAATCTTTAAATGAAGAGCAAAGAGAATTCTTAAAATCTCAATTAAAATTCATGATAGGTGCTATTGGATTTCAAACTTTATTAGTTGAATCATTGAAGGGGGAGGATGATTATGAATTTCTAAAAAAAGAGGTGTTAGAAAACATCATAGTTGCAAAAGTTTACGAATTGTTAGGCGAGAATGAGTTCAGACAAAAGTACCTGGATTGTGTTACAAAGTACACTGAACTTTAAAAATAGGGGGATTAATGAAAGATTTGGAGTGGCTAGTGAAAGAGTTGAAATAATAATGAATGTGTTATTTAGGCCTTGCTGGGATGAATATGTAGGTGGTGAGGCTTACAATGTTATCCTAGACAACGAAAATTATAATTTTAATAAAAACGTATCCATGGAATTTAATTTTAATGAGTATGACATCTGGATCAAAAATGGAGTTTTGTCGATAGAAAAAGCTTGTTGGGATGATTACTGCCCAACCAGTTCTATAGATTTAGTTATTGATGGATGTGCAGCGAAAGATGATTTAGAGGAAATCATTACAGTTTTGAAAGCGTTTGGGGAAAAGTTTGACGAGCTTACTAAAAAACAAGAAGAAGCTAAAAGAAAAGAAGAACTCGCAAAAAGAAAAAATGAATGGTTAAAGTCATCCGTATATGAAGTGGAAATTAAGGGGTGGGAATGGTGAGAGTATGAAACGAATAAAGCCAAGAAGAAAAATAGTTAATATTAAAAATTGTAAAGATTTAGAAATGATTAATGACTTTACATGGAGAATTACGGATCATTGGATACATTGGCTGCAATATAAAGGTAGACCTTGTAGAGATTGGCAAATTTGGAAAGCTAGTGATTTAGTATTCAAAGGGTTTAATAAAAGATATGTAAAGGAGTAGAAAGTATGAACTATGGTCAAGAACTAAATATTAGTTACGATGCAATCAAGGAGTTACATAAGAATGCTGAATTTTTGAAATGTGAAATGCAAAGCATCATGAACCACAAACATCATGGTAAAAAGGTTAAAGCGCAAGCGCTTGTATTGCATTCTGTATGCAGCACAATCGTTACATTTACGATGCGTTGGTTAGAGAATGAGTATACATATGAATGGGATACATTTGTTGTTGATGTGATGGGGTGCTGTTACCTATTCATGAGTATTTATAACAACATGAGAGTTGACTTTCATTTTGCATTCAAGTCTTGTTATAACAGTGATGAATTGCGGGATGCGTTAAGTTGGATGGCTGACGTTTTTGGGAAATCTAGTGAAACTGTTACACGTCAAGACCGAAACACATGGATTTATGGGAAATAAAGAGGAATATATGAATGGAGAAGTAATGCGTACTAGGGTTATCTTAGACAAGAAAATAGAAGAAAGATTCCCACTTAATTATGATGCAATACAAGAGTTAGCAGAGAAGGCAAGCGATCTATTTCACTGTTTATTTGTGGCTCATTGGAACTTGTATAAGGGAGGGAAAGGTCAATATGTTGAGTATGTGGCTTTCCGAGAAGTCCTATCTAATTTTGATGTTGGTATTAAGAATGACCTATTGTATAAGGATTATGTAGGAGAATTTACAACAAACTTTTTAGCATACAGATTGCTATTCAACTTAATTAGTAATAGCAACACAAAATTACATGTAAGGGTATTAAACAAATGTAATGACAGAAACAAAGCATGGGAACTGTTTAATCGAATTGAATACCTAATCAATAATTTTGAAACAGAGATATTGTTGTCTGATATGTGAGGTTGAATAGGTGAATTTAAAATATTTAAACAAACAGCACAAAACGCATATATTGCTACTATGTTTCATAGCTAGTGAAGTCAAGCATATAGGAGATAGCCTAAAATTAGAGGGAAATCAAAAACGAAAAATCTCTACCATAAGCACATATGCTCAGCAATTATTTGATGAAATTATAGGCGGATTAGATGATAGTCAAAGATTGCAAATGATTAGATTGATTAGAGACAAGACAATTGAGATAGTACCAACAAATGTATTCACACGAAAAGAAAAAGAGAGCGAAGAAGATGAATGGGTTCGCATTCTTGCACAGAAAGCAGTTGAATTCAGTTGTATTAAGTGTGAACGTGTTGATCATGAGTCGTGCGAATTAAAATGTGCATTGATTAATATGTTGGTACCTATGGTCAATGATAATACAAATGATTGCCCATATCGTGTTACCTATGACGAAGAAGGGAGATTAATAAGTGATAAATGGAAAGAAATATAAACGTTATTAGAATTTATTGCGACTTTGTGTACTTAAACGAGTACATTAACACAGAGAGAAGGAACAAATATGCAGCCGCCAAGATTAAAGATAAGCTCACTAATGAGGTAGCGTGGCAATGCAAATCGAAACGATGCCACAAACCAACAGGCAAGGTAGATATGATATTCAAGTGGCATGTCAAAGGCCGTTACGATAGCGATAATATAGCATTTGCGAAGAAATTTGTACTGGATGGTATGGTACAAGCAGGGCTACTAGAAAATGATAGTCCTAAATTTGTAAGGCACTTGGCGGATTACATTTACAGAGATGTGGAAAAGTTACATTGTGATTATGTGGAAGTATATTGGGAGGAAGCCAAAGATGAATAACGTTCAGTTGCTAGGTAATTTAGTGAGAGATGTGGAGTTGCGATATACGCAAAGTGGTTCATCGGTAGCTACATTTACGGTGGCAGCAACAAGCACCTATAAAGGACAAAATGGCGAGGCAAAAGAACTCACAGCCTTTGTGAATTGTGTGGCGTGGGGCAAGAATGGCGAGTATATGAGCCAATTCATGAAAGGGCAAAAGGTATTCGTACAAGGGCGGTTACAAACACGCTCTTATGAGGCGCAAGACGGCACTAAACGATATGTTACGGAAGTGGTGGCGGACTTCTGCACAGGGCAAGACCAAACACCAGGAGCGCAATCATCAATGAGTAATTTCGACAGTATGACGACATCACACGAGGAGATCCCATTCTAATGTGGCGTATAGGCTCGACTTTGTGGATGATAGGCACAATCTATCTAAAGTTCATAAAGTCGAGCAATATGACTCTAAAATTTAAGTTTTACACCGTGGTTGAAGCATGAAAGATGGTGATAGGTTGGAGATAGAGAATATACTCGAAGAAATGAGAAACATAGCAAGACAAATTGATTGCTTACGTGATGAAATACGAAAACTCCGAGCAGAGTGCGACGGATTAAAGGCAACGGATTATAGTGCGCCTAGAGTGCAAGGGGGCACGCCAACAGGCATTGATGATAGGGTGATTAAACTTGAGGATAGAATTGAGCGCCTTAAGAAGCTCATTGAAAGACGATACACCTACGTCGACATGATCAATGAGGTGCTCGACAATATGCCAACGATGGAGTATGCGACGATTATACGCAATCATTATTTGTATAACGAATCGTGGAGAGGTATTGCGCAAGTACTGAATATCAATCGTGAAAAACTCCGAACAAAGCTGCATAAAGCAGCCTTAAAAGAATTTAAAAAAAGTTATGCCAAAATTGCCAACAGTGCCAAGGCAAGGTGATATTATATTACTTGTAAGAAGATTGGTTTTACCAATAGTTTTCACTCCTTATAATCTTATAACCCAAACACAAGAAATGACGTCAAAGCTGCGACGTCATTTTTTGTTGCCCAAAATCAGAAAGGCGGTGATACAGTGACTGAAATAAAATGCATTAAACGGAAGTGCTTGCATAACGAGCATGGCATATGCACGGCTAAGACAATTGAATATGACGGCTTATGCCAGACCTATGCGACACCAGATTTTATGATGCGAACAAAAACGGCTCACGTATCTAAACGCCATGGACGATTTAAGCGGAACAGTGGGGAGGTGTTACGGTGAACATTGTGCAGTTGCCAATAGAAGAGTTAACACCGTATGAGAATAATCCAAGGAATAACAAGAAAGCAATTAAATACGTCGCCAACAGTATCCATGACTTTGGGTTTAAATCGCCAATCATCCTGGATACTAACAAGGTCATCATATGTGGTCACACCAGGTATGAGGCGGCGAAAGTATTAGGATACACTCACGTGCCATGTATTGTTGCCAGTGACCTAACCGATGCACAAGTAAAAGCCTATCGGCTAGCTGACAACAAGGTGGCTGAAATGGCAAAGTGGGATTATGACTTGCTTTCATTTGAAATCCAAGACCTATCGTTTGATATGGAGGACTTTGGGTTCGATGTGGAGCGGTTGCTCATGCCAGCGGAAGAAAAAGAAAATGAACGTGAAAGAACGATGGATGCCTATAACTTACATGACTACGACAGCGGTAACGTTGAGGGTTTCTATCAAATGCCAATCATTACTAGGACGTATGCTAAGCCTAGCGAACTGATTGGCTTTAATTATGTTAAAACAAACAAGAAACAGGAAGGGCAAGGCGTGCACTTCTTCATAGATGATTACCAATTTGAAAGAATTTGGAATGATCCTGATAAATACGTGGACATGCTAGTTCCTTATGAATGTGTGCTTACACCTGACTTTAGCTTATATACTGAAATGCCTATGGCCATGAAAATTTGGAATGTGTACCGCTCAAGATTGATTGGCCAAATCCTCCAACAGAATGGGGCCAATGTGGTTCCGACCCTATCATGGTGTGAGCGTGATACGTTCGCATTCTGTTTTGACGGCATCGAACCAGGTGGCACAGTGGCAGTATCAACAATAGGCGTAAAACGAGCAGATGATGCCTATCATATGTGGTCAGAGGGAATGGATGAAGCAATACGTAAGTTAAAGCCAGAGCACGTTATCGTATATGGTGGTGACATTGGATACCAATTCCCTTGCGAGGTGACGTACATCAATAATGCGGTAACGGAAAGGATGAAGAAAAGTGGGCGGTAGAGGTGCGAGTGCTGGTATCAGTAAAAAAGGAAGAAAATATGGTACTGAGCACTCTACGCTATATCACGCTGGACATATTAAATTCATACAAGGGAATGAAAACCCTACCAAAATGCCACTTGAAACAATGTCGAGAGGAAGAATTTACGCTGTAGTTAACAACAAGAATGAAGTGCATGCTATAGGGCTTTATGATAAACACAACAAGCTTTATAAGCAAATTGATTTGCTAGGAAGAAAGCACAAGGTTGGTGATGAATATGTTATTCCTCATACACATATGGGGTATATACATGGAAAGCATGGAACGTTTGAACTAACACCTAGAGAACAGAGGATAGTTGCAAATATATTGAAACTATGGGATAATAGAGTAAATAAAAAATAGCTGTTGGTCTACTGGCACGACGATAATATTTTATTATAAAGATGCGGTTCGAATCCGCATACAGCACTTTTTAGCACTCTATTTAATAGGGTGCTTTTTTTATGCCCGAAATGAGGTGAAAACATGGGAGGACGTGGTGCTAGTTACTCGTTCACAGGCAGTGGTGAGAAAAGCAAGCGAACAGAAATTAGCGAAAAGAAATATGATTACACATTCAAGAATGTTCTAGATTAAGAAGGAGGGGGTAACAGGTGGCCAATCCTAGAGGGCATCCTGAAACCCTCAAGAGTACAAATACTTTAGATAAGAAAACGCATGCGGCAATGTCATCAAAAGGTGGCAAGAATTCAGGTGCTAAAAGACGTGAGATGAAGAAATGGAAAGACCTTGCCAAGGAGATAATGGCAATGCCACTGCAAAAGGGAAAGGTGAAAGATAAAATCACGTCATTAGCAGAGGCAAAAGGGCAGAATATCGACACTCAAACGGCAGTATTGTTAGCCCAGGTAGTTAAGGCCACTAAAGGCGACACTAAAGCTGCTGAATTCTTATATTCCTTATCTCATGAAGAGGTGGAGCAAATCACGGAAGCGCCTATTGTGGTGCCAGATGATACGGACAAGATTATTCCGTTCTTTGACTCGGTCAGTGGCGATATTAAGCGACACGGGCATACGCATTATTGGTTTAAAGGTGGACGTGGTAGTACTAAATCATCGTTTATTAGTATGAAAATTCCACAGTTAATCATTAACAACCCAGGTGTGAATGTAGTCATCTTACGGAAGGTGGCGAACACCCTCAAGAACTCGGTATACGCTCAAATCGAGTGGTCGCTCGAACAATTGGAATTATTGCAAGAGTTCGAGTTCAAGAAGTCGCCACTTGAGATTATCTATAAGCGAACAGGGCAAAAGATTCTGTTCTTAGGGGCAGATGACCGCTCTAAAATCAAATCACTCAAAATGCCATTCGGTTATGTCGGTTGTGTATGGTACGAAGAATTAGACCAATTCAGTGGAATGGATGAGATACGTTCCATCAATCAGTCACTACTACGTGGTGGTGACAAATATTGGTGTTTTTATTCGTTCAACCCACCGAAGAGCCGTGACAATTGGGTGAACGTGGAGCAATTGACGGATTACCCCGACAGGCTCATTAGTCATAGTAATTACACGATGGTTCCGAGTGATTGGCTAGGCGATCAATTCATTATTGAGGCGGAAAAGCTGAAAGAGCAGAGACCAGACCTATACGAGCATGAGTACATGGGGATTGCAACAGGCACAGGCGGTGACGTATTCGCCAACGTAGAAGAAATGACTATAACTGATGAAATGATAGATAATTTTGACAATAACTATCACGGTATCGACTTTGGTTTTGCTCAAGACCCGTTTGTGTATACCAAATTACACTATGATATCAAGCATGATTGCATTTACATTTACGATGAAGTGTACAGCACACGGCTCAAGAACTCAATGGCTTACGAGAAAATTAAAGACAAAGTAGGAACGAGTGTAGTATGGGCCGATAGTGCTGAACCAAAATCTATAGCAGAACTTGCTGATATGGGTTTACTCATTTATGGCGTTAAAAAGGGCCCTGATAGCCGTGAGTTTAGTATTAAATGGCTATCCGACCGTTACAAGATTTATATTGACAAACAAAGATGTCCGAATGCATACAGAGAATTCACGATGTACGAATACGACCAAGATAAGCACGGCAATTTCATTAGTGCATATCCTAAGCGCAATGATCATACGATTGATTCGGTGCGGTATTCGTTGCGCAGTGAAATGGATGCGAATAAATTCAGTTGGTAGGAGGTGATAGAGTGGACTTAGGGCAATTATGGGATGCCATTATAAAAGGCAATGCAGGTATAAGCGAAAAAGAGTTTGTACGCCGTGAGTTACAGCGATTCATGAACTCTAAAGAACGTAAGAATATCCTTACTGGTCGCAAATATTATGAGGGTATCCATGACATTATTAATAAAAAGCGAACAATGGCCATCGAGAATACGGCTATTGTTGGTAGTGGACAGAATGAGATTCCGTTAAACCTCCCAAATAATCAATTGGTGGATAACAAGTTCGATGACCTAGTAGACCAAAAAGTAAACTACCTATTTGGCAATCCAATGGAGGTTAAAACGGATGATGAGGGATTAATTGACCTATTAGGCAAGAAGTTCCAAAGACAGCTATTAAACGTTGCCAAAGATGCTTATATTGGTGGTAAAGGGTACTTACATCCTTACATTGATAGTAAAAATGAACTAGCATTTAAACGCTTCAAGCCAGAGAATGTCATACCGTATTGGCGAGATGAAGAACATAACCAATTGAATGCATTCATTTACTTTTACGATGTTGAACAATACCACCTGTTAGAAAAGACACATACAGTTCAATATGTGGAATTTCATAAGCCTAACGGGGTTATGTACTTCATTTACAACAATGGCACGCTAACGGTAAACACGGATAAGGAAACAACCAATTACATTACCTATGAGGGTAAGGAGTACAATTGGCCTTCTGTTCCACTGTTAGTGTTCAAGGCGAATTCTATCGAGCAACCATTGATTAATCGCGTGAAATGCTTACAAGACGCATTGAACGAAATGTACTCAATGTTCCTAGACAGAATGCAAGAAGACCCAAGGGAAACCTTGTTGGTGTTGAGAAACTATGACGGCACAGACCTAGCAGAATTCAGACGTATGTTAGCTAAATATGGAGCGGTGAAAGTCAGAGATGATGGCGGTATCGAAACCTTGAATATAGAGGTGAACGCCACTAACTATGATTTCATCACACAAGCATTGAAACGTTCGATTATCGAGAATGGTCGAGGGTTTGATGCCAAAGATGACCGCATGGCCAACAATCCTAATCAGATGAATATTTCATCCATGTACAGCGACATCGACCTCGATGCAAACCAAATTGAGGTGGAATTTCAAGCCACCTTAGAACAGCTAGTAGAGTTCTATCGAGCATACCGTGGTATAAGCAATGCAACAGCCCCTAAGGATGTAGAGTTTATCTTCAACCGAATGACACCAGTCAATGAGGGCGAGGTAATCAACAATTGTAAATCGAGTATTGGCATTCTATCTAATGAAACTATCGTGGCCAACCATCCATGGACGGCTAACACGGCGGAAGAATTGGAGAGATTGCAGCAAGAACGATTGCAGATGATGCAAGAGATGGTGTTACAGGATTACATAGCGGGCGGTGATGACGATCAACCAGAAGAATAAGGAATATTGGGCTAAGCGGTACGAATCGTTAAAAGATGAAGCCATGCAAGGTGCTGAAATGACGGTTGATGAACTATCAGCTAACTTTGATAGAGCACTTAGGCGCTTAACGGTGGAAATAGAAAATTGGTACAAACGATATGCCACAGAAAACGGCATCACCTTAGAAGAGGCAAGGAAACAGCTCAACAAAAGAGAGCTAGCTGACTTCAAAATGACACTTGAGGAATACATTGAGCAAGCCAAGCGAGAAGACTTATCCAAGGAGCACCAACGTATGCTTGAAAATGCATCTATACGTGCTCGATTGGATAGAACGCAAGCGCTTTATATTAGTGTTGTACATGAGATTGAGCGCTTATCTAAGGCAGAAGATGATAGCCTAAGCCAATTGCTTAGGGAAACATACGAAACGACCACCTATAAGACGGCTCACCTTACGCAAATGGTGTTAGGCGAGTATAATATCGTGCCTAAGGTATCTGACCACGTTGTAGATGTGGTCATAAAGAAACCATGGGCACCAGATGGCAAGGAGTTTAGTGGTCGCATATGGGATGATCGTACAAAGCTAGTTCAGACTATTCAAAATGATTTCGTTCAATCAGTGTTAGCAGCTGACGGTATGGCGAAGATGACTGAAAGCCTTGCTACATGGATGAATGTTTCAAAGGCGAATGCAAGGCGGTTGGTGGAAACGGAAACAGCTCGTATCTATGAAGAGGCTTTCACCAAAAATATGGATGATATTGGAGTTGAAAAGCTAGAGATTCTAGCGACACTGGACCGCAAGACCTCGAAGATATGTCGGCGCATGGATGGAAAGATAGTACCACTTAAGGATGCAAAGCCAGGTGTTACGATTCCACCATTTCATTGTCATTGCAGAACTACCACAATTCCTTACTTTGATGATTTGGAAATCAAAGGGGAAACGAGGGCAAGCCGTGGAGAAAAAGGAAGAGGAAAGAGCGAACAAGTAGATGGTGAGTTAAAGTATGACGAATGGTACTCAAAATATGTTGAATGAGGTAAGTTATATGCATGGATGGCTATCACTTTTACAAACGATTAAAATACTTTGTATTTTATATCTTTTATATGCATGGTTTTTTAGGACAAAATAACAAAACAGCACTCTAGGCAATGCCTACGGGTGCTATTTTTATGCCATTTTGGTATTGTTGGGCGAAAACTAACAAGCTCACATAGAGTGGTGTTGCACTCGAAAATAAAGCGAAGTGGAAAGGAGTCACAACGATGACAAAAGAAGAATTAAAGACTTTAGGGCTCAATAATGAGCAAATTGAGAAAGTAGTGGAAGATTACGGCAAGAACTACGTTCCGAAGTCTCAATTTAATCAAAAAAACGAGGAACTAAAGCAAGCCAAGGAATCATTAACAACGATGCAATCCGATATTGAGGCGTTGAAGAAAGACAATGCTGATAACGCTGAACTATCCAAGCAAATCGATGAATTAAACGCAGCACAACTCAAACGTGAAGCGGAGTACACAGCGCAAATTCAAAAGATGGAGCTTGACGGAATCGTTGAACGTACGTTGTTAAGCTCTAAGGTTAAAAATGCAAAAGCCGTACGAGCCTTGCTCGATTTAGAAGATGCAAAGGTAAAAGACGGCACTATTAAGGGATTAGATGACCAACTGACAAAGTTGAAGGAATCTGATCCTTATTTATTTGAGTCCGAAAGTAAACCGACTGGAGTTACACCAGGTGAACCACATGGTGGTCAAGGCTCCACAGGAATTACTCAAGAACAGTTCAACAAAATGGGGTACTTACAGCGAGCAAAACTCAAAGAAGATGACCCAAATGCTTATTCAGAATTTACAAATGGAGGTAACGAATAATGCCACAAGGAACAACAAAATTAGAACAAATGATTAAACCAGAAGTTATGGCAGATATGATTTCTGCTAACTTACCAAAAGCGATTAAATTCGCAAATATTTTAGCGGTCGACACGAAACTTGAAGGCCAACCTGGTAACACTGTAACAGTACCATCCTTTAAGTACATCGGCTCCGCAAAAGACGTAGAAGAGGGCGCAGCAATTGACCTTGCTCAATTAACAACGTCCGTCGAAAAATTCACGATCAAAAAAGCTGGTATCGGTGTGAAAATCACGGATGAAGCGGTGTTATCTGGATACGGCGACCCAATTGGTGAAGCTGTTAAACAATTAGGTATGTCAATTGCTGACAAAATTGAAGAGGATGTAATCGAAACCTTGAAATCAACAACATTAGCGGTAACATCCGCAAATCAAATCTCTTATGAGGGCATTGTGAATGGTGTTGACAAATTCGCAGAGGAATCCGACGTGCCTAAGGTGTTATTCATTCACCCTGAGCAACTAACTCAAATTCGTAAGTCCGCTGATTTTATCGACAAAAACAAATACGGTGGTGACTTGATGATGACAGGCGCTATCGGTTCTATTTGTGGAGTTGAAGTTGTTGTATCTCGCCGAGTGCCAAAAGAGGGTGCCAACTTCACTAATTTCATGGTGCAAATGGCGCCTAATAGCGGTGAAGGAACACCAACATTACCAGCAGTATCCTTGTACTTAAAACGAAACGTGCAAGTAGAATCCGATCGTGACATTGTGGGTAAAATGACAGTCATCACAGCTGACGAACACTACGGTGTAGCATTGACTAACCCAGCACGTGTGTTAAAGATGACGTTTAAGGCTTAGGAGGTTCACATATGGGAATGTTGTTACAACAATATTTACATCCTGAAAAAGAAGTGAATACAGAAACAGAAGAAGGCGCAAGCGCTGAGGTGGAAACTGTAGAGGTAGAAGAAACCGAGGATACGCCAAAAGCCAAGAAGGCGGTGAAAGATGATGGAGACACAGGAGCAGAAGAAGGCGCAAGCGCTGATTCCTAAGGCGGTTGAGTTCATTGAAGATGCAACAGGGTTTGTTGCCATCGAAACACAAATGCTTGAGTACATCATCCAAAGCGAACTGGATAAGGCATTGGCTGACATCAACCACACGGAACTACCTATCGAGCTTGAAACGTACGTTGTACGTCGAGCTTGTGGCATGTTCATTCACATGAACACCAAGGAGATTTTAGGCGGTGATGGCGCCCAGGTTGCTAAATCCATTCGTATGGGTGACACGTCAATTGACCTAGGTGGCACTACAGATGAAGACAGATTGCGAGCACTTATTGGAGAGCTCACTCAAGAAGATAGGAGGCTACTAGCATGTTACCGACGGATCAGATGGTGAGCGCTTACCGTAAGCAGTTAGAGCAAATGTACGATTGCTTAGTGACAGTGTTAACAGAAGAAGAGACGGTCGATGAAGCGACTGGTATTACTAGTATCAATCGAACCGTAGAAGAGGGACCCTATCCATGTAGGGTCTCTTTTAAATCCTCGACCACATCACAAGCTGATGGAATGCCGAAATTTGCTCAAAATACAACGTTATTCATGGCACCTGATGTGATTGTACCTAAAGGGGCTCGAATGCACATTGTAGGACGTCAGAGAGAGTTTTACGCAAAATCTAGTTCAATGCCTAACGTGTATGACAGCCATCAAGAGATTCAGTTAGAGAATTTGGAGGTGCGATGATGGCAGATTTAGATTTTGATTTTAGCGGAATTAACAACCTTCACAAGAATTTAGAAAAATTGGCTAATCCTGCTAACCTTCACGGGGCAATGAGCGCCGTTGTAAAGAGAATGGGCGCCGTATACTTACGTGAAGCAAAGAAGAAAACCCCAGTAGGACCTCGTAGCATTCAAATGCTAGTGGGACATGATGGGAATGGCAACCCAATCTACCAAGCACACCATTTCAACACACAAAACATGCGTAAGAGTTGGTTTATGGATGCGCCATTTTTTCACGATGGCAATAGTCGTGACAGATTAACCATGTCTGTGAAAGTATTCAACACGTCTCGATACTCATCTTACGTTGATGATGGACACCGCCAAAAGGTAGGGCAATTCCTACCATTCATTGGCGCTGGATGGCAAAACGGCAAGGTAGAAGGTGGGCGTTTAAAACAATCGTGGGTCGAGGGGCTAAACATCACGTTGCATGCAAAGAATGTGGTTGAAGGTAACTCAAATAGCATCATGAATAGCGCATTTAATGCGTGGCTAAGGAGCGTGTTAAACAATGGTTGATATTCAGTTAACTGAAGGCATAACTAAAGCCTTATATGATGCATTCAAAGTGCCCGTGTACTTGGAATGGAAAGAAAACAAAATGAAGTTTCCTTGTTTCCTGGTGAGTGTAACCGATTCTAACCACGATTTGCACGTAGGCAAGCTATATGATCGTAAACTTGATTATTCTGTTAAATACTTCCTAAATGCTGAAAGTATTCCAGTGGATTACCGCAAGGACCTACTGCAAATAGGCGAGCAGCTTTACGACATATTGGAATATGTGAAAGTTGGCGACCGCATCACACGTGGTGAGAATATGAGCTACCGAGAAAGTGATGGGATACTTCATTTTAACGTGACTTATGAAATGTTACTCCATAAGGAAAGCAAGCGAGTTCCAGCAATGGAGCGATTACAGGTAAATGAAAGGAGTTCAAATAATGGAAGAACGATTTGACGGTTACACAATCATTGCATCGGAGAAATACAAACGATACAAGGATATTTTAGCCGTGTTATTAGATGACGGTATGACATATACACATGAGGAAATTGACGAGATTTTACAAAACGAGTTCAATCGTCCGATTGTTGAATTTAAGAATTAGGAGGTATACAGATGGCATTAGGTGGAGGAACGTTTTTGTTCCATAACAAAGTCTTGCCAGGGGCATATATTAACTTTGTAAGTAAAACGCGCCCGTACGCAGAAGTTGCTGACCGTGGATATGGCGCTATGATGTTATCCCTTGATTGGGGCCCATATTGCGAGGTATGCCGAGTAGATGTGGATGAGTTTCAAAAGAATTGCCAAGATTATTTTGGCTACGATTTTGGCCATCCAAAAATGAAAGGCTTACGTGATTTGTTTAAACATTTAAAAACAGGTCATTTCTACCGCTTAAATAGCGATGGGGAAAAAGCAAGCAATGACTATGGCAAGGCTAAATACGCAGGTATTCGAGGTAATGACCTCGGCGTATCCGTGCAAGCTGACCCAGACGCAACAAGTGCCTTCATTGTGACTACTTACATCACAACAAATGACGTGCGCAAGGTGGTGGATAAACAAACAGCCGTTGCTAAGGCATCTGATTTAGTCGATAACGCATACGTTGAATTTAAAAAGAATGCTAACTTAGTGGCTACGGCTTACACAACTTTCACAGGAGGCACAAATGGCTCTGTTGTAACTAGCAAGAACTATCAAGACGGCCTTGAGTTCTTAGAGCCTTACTATTTCAACGTATTAGGCTATGTCGGCTCCGATGAAACCATCAAAAACTTATTGATTGCGTTTACATCCAGAGTGCGTAATTTCACTGGTGCAAAATGTCAACTTGTATGTCACGGCAAAAAAGGCGTTAACAACGAGGGTGTTATTAGTATTTTAAATACAGTAACAGATCAGGGCGAAGACCCAACCTCCGCAGTGTATTGGACTGTTGGTAGTGAGGCTTCTTGTAACGTCAATGAGTCTTTATCTAACCGTAGATACGATGGAGAGTTCACAATCAACACTAAATATAAGCAGTTCGAGCTTGAGCAAGCCATCAAAGATGGAATGTTCATGTTCCACAATGTCGCTGACCCAGTAGGCGGTAACGTGCAAGGTGAAGTGCGTGTTTTAAAAGACATAAACACATTTACAGAATTTACCAAAGAAAAGAACCAAGATTTTGCATCAAACCAAGTTATCCGAGTATTGGACAATTTAGCGATTGATGCAGGGCGTACGTTCAACAAAGGGTATCTAGGAAAAGTTCAAAATGATGCAGATGGGCGTCGTGCGTTGTGGGGTGACATTGTTTATCTCTGTGAACAATATCAACGAATTCGAGCAATTCAAAACTTTGATGACAAAGATATTGAAATCCCAACGCAAGGGGACAATAAGGAAGACGTCATTGTGAATATGAATATACAGCCTACCATGGCAATGGAAAAACTTTATATGACGGTCATTGTTGAATAGGAGGTAACAGATGGCAGAATTTGGAGCAGTCGGAACTATGAAGGCTAGCGATGTAATTAGTGCAAAATTAGCGACATGTTACATCATCAACAAGAATAGCCGTAAAGTGTTATTCCAAGCTAAAAACTTGGAAGCAAAAATTAAAAAGAATAAGGATCAAGTAGCAATTTTAGGCCGTATGATGAAAGGCAACAAATCCACTTCTACAGAGGGAACTGGTAAGTTGACCATTTACAAAAATACGGCCTTATTTGATGAAATGGTCGAAAAATTGTTGAAAACTGGCGTTGATACGTATTTTGACATGCAAGTAACAAACAATGACCCGACATCGGATGCAGGAGTTCGCTCAGTTATCCTTACTGGTTGCAACTTTGATGAAATCACAGTGGCATCGTTTGATGCTGACGGTAAATGGCTTGAAGATGAGTTAAGCTTCACGTTTGAAGGTATTCGTTTTGTCGAAAACTTCAAAGAATTAGAAGGTATGAACGCATAGGAGATAACAGATGATTGAAACTTTAAAAGGATTTTTAAAACAAAATGCCAAGATTGTAACGGAAGTAGAATATGTGGCATCCAAACGATTTACAGATGAGAGTGGAGAGCCTATCGTTTGGAGAATTCGAGTGCTTACTAATAAAGAACTTGAGAAGTTGCGTGATAAATTCACTAAGAAAGTATTTGAACCAGGAACTCGTAAGAGTGAAGAACAGTTCAATGTAAAAGACTTTACAGATGAGCTTGTTACTAGAACAGTAGCATTCCCAACGCTTGATGATATCGACTTACAAAATTCTTGGGGCGTATCTAGTGAAATTGATTTAGTAAAGGCAATGCTTAACGGTGGTGAGTATACTGACTTAACAAGAGCCATTCAGGAAGCTAACGGCTTTGAAACTGGTTTTGAGGATAAGGTGAAAGAGGTAAAAAACTCCTAAGCGCCAATGACGGTGAGACATACCTCGCCTATGTAGCATTTGTTAAATATGGGGTCCGTCCTTCCGTATACATTGAGATGGATATAGAAGAGCGGGCCTGTATTGCAGCATTCATGCAACAACATGCCAAAGATGAAAAGCAAGCGTCGAAAGGAGGGAAATTATAGATGGCTACAATTACAAACTACTTAAACTTATCAACGAATATTCCAGCCATTGCACAAAGTGCTGCTAATGGAATGATGAATCTTGCCAACAGTGCAAATACAGCTGCAAATAAGCTTAATAGATTTACAGCGGCCACTAACTCGGCTAAAGGTAGTTGGGGATCCTTCTTAAATTCCTTCGCTGGAAACTTTGTCGCAGATTTGGCAATGCGAGGTATTTCCATGGTTACTGGTGCAATTAAAGACTTGAATCAAACTGCTAATGAATTTAACTCAATTAATGCAAGGTTAAATTTAATAACAGGTGATCAAGGCAACGCCGTAGCTTTGAATAAGCAAATTTATGACTCGGCAATACGAGCAAGAGGCGGTTACATGGAAATGGCAGAGGCAACAGCTCAGCTATCCATGTCAGCACATGATGCATTTCCTGATCCACGTGAAGCAGTAAGCTTTATGGAAGGAATTCAAAAACTATTCGTTATTGGTGGGGCTAGCAAGGCTAGTCAAAAGAGTGCTATGCTCCAATTAACGCAAGGCATGGCAAGTGGTCAATTGCAAGGTGACGAGTTCCGCTCAATTGCAGAGAATGCGCCAATTATCGAGAATATGATTGCCAAAACGATGGGGGTTAGCCGTGGTGAGTTAAAGAAATTGGCGTCCGAGGGTGCAGTAACGGCAGAAGTGATTAAGAAGTCAATCATGGACAATATGCCAGAAATTGAAGCCCAATTCGCCAAAATGCCTAAAACTTTCGATGACCACATGACGGAATTAAAGAATCGAGCTATCAACGCATTTACACCAGTATTTGAGCGTTTGAAAGATTTAGGCAATAGTGAAACGATGGGTAAGTTATTTGATGGTATCGCAATAGCTATTGAAAGTGTAGCTCCATTCTTCTACTGGTTAGTAGGGGTTGTTGAGTGGACAATATCAACAATCACAACAGGGATTCAAAGCATTGCTAGCTTTTTAAGTGAAAATTTTGGGATTGTTCAAGTGGCTTTAGTTATTCTTGGCGGGGTTCTTGCTTATCATGCGATGATGTCATTAGTTTCAGCTGCAAACACAGGAATTGCAATGGCGGCAACAGTTGCTGCTTCGATTGCAGATTGGGAAGCAACAGCTGCAAAAATAGCATTAACATTTGCACAGGAAGGGCTTAATGCAGCACTATATGCATGTCCTATTACTTGGATTATCGCAGCAATTATAATATTAATTGGCTTATTCTATTTAGCTGTAGCTGGAATTAATCACTTTGCTGGCACTTCTATTAGTGCAACGGGAATAATATTTGGAGTATTTGCATGGTTATTTGCAAATATTAGAAATATGATTGCCCACGCATGGAATATGGTGGCAGCATTTGCTAACTTTTGGGCTAATGTATTTAAGGATCCATTAGCTGCTGCATATAACTTATTTGCTGATATTTGGTCAAATATAGTTGATTTAATCGCAGAAGCGGTTAATCAAGCTATATTCTTGGTAAAACAAATTCCAGGGATGTCACTTGTTATTGGCGATGCTCATGTTACAGCAGATGATTTTAAAATTGAAAGAAAAGCAATTGCTGGCGGTGAAACGAAAGT
>CAUSMY010000004.1:0-23994 GCA_963533015.1 uncultured Veillonella sp. | reverse complement strand
ATTGTACTCACAGCGAAACCTCTGTTCTTTAAAAAATAAATTATTTTTTTCTTATTCAGCTTCTCCGCTTCGCCGCGTTCTATTTCTTCTAGTAAACTTTCATCAGAAATAGAAAATCGTTGGTCTAACAAATTGACAGCCACTGACCATTCATCATAGTCATCTAATATATAAGACACGTCTAAGCCTCGTTCACGCATCTTTTCACGGATATAATAAGTACTATATTTTTCAGCCTCTATATACGATCGTAAGGCTTCTTCTGCTAGTTCATCATCATCCAAGTACGACAATTCTACTAATTTTTCTTCCACTTCCCAAATGAGTTCACTGGGTACGGACATTTATGTTAATTTAAGTCGTAATTCCAGAGTACTTAAAGACCTGGGGCCCAATAAACGCAAAGCCTGATCTAAAGCACTAGAGAAATTCCAATCCTTATCACCACTTCTAGAGAATGCCATTATTCTATATCTGCTGCCGCTGTATCAGTACCTGTATCGGCTTCATCGTCATGTCCAAGTACATTCAATGGCTCCGCTGCTAATGTATCACGAATGATAGAGTCAATTTCTTGAGCAATTTGAGGGTTTTCTTTCAAGAATACTTTGGCCGCTTCTTTACCTTGCCCCATACGTTCTCCATTATAGGAATACCAGGCACCAGATTTTTTGATGACTTCAATATTGGCACCAATGTCAATCAATGTACCTTCATAAGAAACACCTTCCCCAAACATCAAATCAAATTCAGCTACTTTGAATGGAGGGGCTACTTTATTTTTCACAACTTTTACTTTTGTACGGTTACCTACATGCTCTTTCGCAGATGTTAAAGCTTCCCCTTTACGTACATCTAAACGGATAGTAGAGTAGAATTTCAAAGCACGGCCACCTGTAGTTGTTTCTGGGTTACCAAACATGATGCCCACTTTTTCACGCAATTGATTAATAAAGATAATAACTGTTCTGGTTTTACTGATTGAACTCGTTAATTTACGTAATGCTTTACTCATCAAACGAGCATGCACACCTACATGAGCATCAGTCATTTCACCATCAATCTCTACTTTAGGTGTTAAGGCTGCTACGGAGTCCACAACGATTAAATCTACTGCACCAGAGCGAACCAAAGCCTCTGTAATTTCTAAGCCTTGTTCACCATTATCTGGTTGGGAAATCAACAAGCTATTGATATCTACGCCTAATTTTTTTGCATATACAGGGTCTAAGGCATGTTCCGCATCGATGAAGGCAACAACGCCACCATTGCGTTGCGCTTCTGCTGCTGCATGTAAAGCCACCGTAGTTTTACCAGAAGATTCTGGTCCATAGATCTCAATAATACGGCCCCGTGGGAATCCGCCTACACCAACCGCCAAGTCCAAGGCCAATACGCCTGTAGAAATGACTTCAATATTCATTTTATCAGCTGCTTCCCCCATGCGCATAATTGCGCCTTGACCAAAATCTTTTTCAATTTGCTTTAAAGCCCCTTCTAAGGCTTTCATGCGGTCTTCTTGAGATCCGCTTTTCATATCAATTGCTGCTTCTTTTGCTTTATCCTTTGCCATGGTTCTACCTTTCTATTAATTCTTTATATACATATTGAATCGCTCGTTCCGCTACACTGTTACGGATACTGTCACGATTCCCTATAAATATCTCTTTATGTACAGTAATCCCTCGTGGTGTACCAATACCGATATACACAAGACCTACTGGCTTTTCTTGACTGCCACCGCCTGGACCAGCTATCCCTGTGGTCGCAATGGCATAGTCTGTATGTAACACACGAAATACACCTTTCACCATTTCCTTAGCCGTTTCTTCACTGACAGCTCCATGTGTTGCCAATGTCTCCGATGAAACACCTAATACTTGTTCTTTCACCGTATTTGCATAGGAAATCACACCACCCTGGTAATATCCACTGCTACCACCTAAGTCAGTCAATGTTTTTCCTACTAGGCCACCTGTACAAGATTCAGCCGTCCCTATGGTAATGCCGGTTTCTAGGGCCACCTTGTGAAAGTCTTCCAACACCGATGTATCTAAACTACGGATATTTTCCAATCGTTCTAAGAGGATAGACCTCCATGGACCTAGTTTTTCCTGACAGTCTGCTTTTGATGCCCCTTTTGCAGTTAAACGAATCACAATGTATCCCGGTTTGATCAATAATGCTATCGTTGGGTTCTGCTGGCTCTGAATCAAGTCTTGCAACAGCGTCTCGAGTTGCATTTCACGATATCCATACACAGCATACCGCTCAGAATAGATAATTCCCTGTTGTCCAAAGCGTTGTTCTAAAAAGGGGCTCACACTTTCTACAAAAGTTCCTTGTAATTCTGATGGAGGACCAGGTAGCAAAATATATACCGTGTTATCCTGTTCCACTACCACTGCTGGTGCCACCCCTACTGGATTATGTAGTACCTTTGCCCCTTCTGGTAAATACCGATCTCGGTCAGATTCGTAAGGTTTCACACGACCTTGTTTTTTATAAAAGGAATCTACCTCACGGCCTGCTTCTTCATGAAATACCAAAGGTACGCCCAAGGCGTCTGCCAAGGCTTTTCGAGTAATATCCCCTTGGGTAGCACCTAAGCCTCCTGAACTGATCACAATATCTGCTCGCTCTCCTGCTCGCTGAAATACCTCTTTCATACGCTCAGGATTGTCACCTATCGTCGTTTGATATGACACAGAATAGCCTCGATTGTTCAATTCTTCGCTAAGCCATTTTACATTTGTATTGACAATATGTCCTAGTAATAATTCCGATCCTGTAGAGATTAATTCTACGATCATGCTATCACCATCCTATACAGTTTCTACTACCACGTCATAGGCAAAACCTTGTGATACTTTTACAGTCACAATATCACCTTCAGACAGTCCTGTTACATCTTCTACATACATATTACCATCCACGTCAGGAGCCTGCATTTGTAGACGACCTCGAGCCAAAAACTTACCTAGCTCTACTTCATCGATAGATTCTATCATACCTTGATGAATCGTTCCTTCCAAGTCACGATTATGTTCCTCTGAGACTTGGGCGTGAATAGCCATTAATGTATGGTACCGTTCTTCTTTCACTTCCTCTGGAATTTGTTCATCCATCATACCTGCTGGTGTACCATCCTCTTGAGAGTACGTAAATACACCCATGTGGTCAAATCGAATATCTTTTACAAAGTCTGCCAACTCTTGGAATTGTTCTTCTGTTTCTCCAGGGAATCCAACGATAAGGGATGTGCGCAATGTAATATGCTCACCGCGATTACGGATTTTATGTAACAAGGCTACAATATTTTCCCTCGTATCCTTACGGTTCATACGTTGTAACACAGTATTGTTAATATGCTGTAGCGGCATATCGATATACTTGCACACCTTTGGTTCTGTCATGATTGTTTCTAGCAATTCATCAGAGAAATGTTTTGGATACAAGTACAACATACGAATCCATTCGATACCTTCAATCTTTGCCAATCGTTTCAACAACTCTGAAAGCAACGGCGTACCATTATTCAAATCAGCTCCATAATAGGTAGTATCTTGGGCAATTAATACTACTTCCTTCACGCCTGCTTCTGCAAGCTGTTGCACTTCTCGTTCAATGGACTCTATAGAGCGACTGCGGTAAGCCCCACGTACCTTTGGAATGATACAGAACGTACATCCATTATTACATCCTTCAGAGATTTTTACATATGCACTGTAGTCCGGTGTCGTCATCATACGTGGCATGCCTTCATCATACATATTTGTCATACTATCCATGATACAAATACGTTGACCTTGTTGAATAGCCTCCACAGCTTCCATGATACGATTCCAAGATCCTGTACCAATGAGGGCATCAATTTCTGGAATTTCTGTAAACAATTCTTCTTGGTATTGCTGGCTTAAACAGCCCGCTACGATAAGACCTTTACAGTCTCCATATTGCTTGTGTTGGCCTGCCTCTAATATAGTATTAATCGATTCTTCTTTTGCTTTCTCGATAAATGTGCATGTGTTGATAATAATAATTTCTGCTTTTTCTAACTCTTCTGTGATTTCATAGCCATTATCTCGTAAAGCTCCTAGCATCACCTCTGTATCCACCAAATTTTTGGCGCAACCTAAACTAATATAACCTAACAACTTACTCATGGTGTATCCTTTCTAAAACGCACTTGTCGTATCCATTCTTGTAATAATTTTGTTTCCTCTGCTTGTGCAATACCACCGGTCCACAACACTAACGGATTCCCTTGTCTATCCTTGTGAGATGCTATTGTATCTATCGTCGCTATATAATGCACATCGTTATCTTTCCATAAGGCTTGTAATCGTTCCGAAAGCAACCATGTAATAAAAGCTTTACTTTCACTTTCGTTCGTAGTTCCTTTCAAAATAGCAACCCCCATCATATCATAGGGCGTACCCTCTCTAGGATATAGTATAGTCAGAGGATATTTATGAACTTCATATAATTTGGCATCAGAATATCTACCAACGCCAATATCAACATCACCGATAGCTGCCATCCGTACGGGTGATGGCAATTCCTTTGCATACTGTACAATGCGCGGTCGCAAACTGTCAAAGTACGATATAGTGCCTTCTTGTCCATAAATACCACCAAAGGTATTTAGCAATGTGATGGCTCGTTCATCCGCCACAAAGTCTGTCACTGCAATGCGCCAAGGTCCTGTATAGGCCAAAGAAAACCATGTATTGACGTATTTCCCTTTAGCATTATAAAAATCATTATGGACTGCAAATACATACGGATCATACCATATACCCACCCACTGTTCATTGCTTCCATGAAAAGTATCCTCTACATTTTGGGTTATATTTGCAGGCAATCTATGAAACGCTCCATGCGTGACACCTTGTCCTAGATTAGACACTGTAGAGATAACTAGATCACCTTGTTGCTCTCCTTCTGGCAAAGCTAATCGAGTCCCCATTTGCTTTTGACCTATAGGAATCATATGCACTTTAACTTGCGCTTCTTTTTCATAGGCTCTTCCAATCGCCATCATCAAGTCAGGATCACCATCTGTATATACAGTCAGTTCCGATCGAGTTGGCACCACTAAATGATCTGCATTGGCTTGCTTCAATTCACTTAGCCACAGGCCTGCTCCAAAGAGTCCTCCTAAGACTAGTATAAAGATACACACCAATCGCACTCGTTTCATAGATTCACCCCCTTTTTAAGTATTAGCGACACATATCTGAAATTCCTCTATCCTTACTTCTTCTTTTTCCTTACACCTATACCAATTTTAGAACCACTATTTTTCTTTTGTCCCCCTTTAGGTATTCCTTTTCGAGAGCCTCCAAGACTTGTATGTTTCCCCTCATGAGATACTTGTTGCTTTCTCGATGGGGCTGCGTTTCTCTTAATATATCTAGGTGGAATTAAACAGAGTGGACCAAATCCAATTAAATCTCTTCGATTCGCTTTCAGCAAGGCTTCTTTGACAAGATCATAATTTTCTTCTCGTTTATATTGCATCAATGCCCGTTGCATAGCTTTATCTCTACCTTTTTTAGCTATATAGACAGGCTCTCCTGTAAGAGGGTTAATCCCGGTGTAATACATGGCTGTCGATAAGCTACCTGGTGTAGGAATAAAATCTTGTACCTGTTCTGGCGTCATATTTTGATCACGCAAAAATTCAGCTAATTCAATAGCATCCTCTAAGGTACATCCTGGGTGAGAGCTCATAAAATAAGGTACCAAAAATTGTTGTTTACCTAATTTGCGATTCGCCTCATCAAACCAAGATTTAAATTTTAAAAAGTAACTTTTATTTGCTTTCCCCATAATTGTCGTCACATGTTCTGACACATGTTCCGGGGCCACCTTAAGTTGACCACTTACATGATGTTCACAAAGTTCTTTTACAAACTCTTTGTTATTATCATCCAATACATAGTCATAGCGAAGTCCAGATCGAACAAATACTTTCTTCACACCTTTTACGTTACGGACCTTACGCAAAATGCTCACATAGTCATCATGATTTGTATTTAATTGAGGACATGCTTTGGGCGCTGCGCATGTTTTCCCTTTACAAGCACCTACTTTCAATTGTTTTTCACAGGCTACATGACGGAAATTAGCAGTTGGTCCCCCTACATCATGGATATATCCTTTAAATCCATCCATCGCCGTCATTCGCTTTGCTTCCTCTACAATGGATTCGTGGCTACGATTTTGAATGATTCGTCCTTGATGGCTTGTGATGGCACAGAAGGAGCAGCTACCAAAACAACCACGATGACTGGTGATACTAAACTGCACTTCTGCTAAGGCTGGCACTCCACCAGCCGCATCGTACATAGGATGCCACTTTCTCGTATACGGCAAGCTATACACATGGTCCATCTCTTCTTGTGTGAGAGGTAAGGCTGGGCTATTTTGCACTACATATCGATTACCATGACCTTGTGCAACAGCTTTTCCATAGTATGGATCTTGTTCATCAAATTGTATTTTAAACGCTTTTGCAAAGGTATTTTTATCTGTGGAAATAGCTTCATAAGAAGGACATTCAATGGCTCCTTCTGGGACTTCATTGTCCACATAGCAAATACCTTTGATAGTCGGCAATTGTTTACCAAGTTTATCTGTATCCAATGCCTCTGCTAAGGCAACAATTTGCTTTTCACCCATCCCGTAAATAAGGACATCTGCCTTGCTATCAATGAGCACTGATCGCCGCACTGTATCTGACCAATAATCATAATGGGCAAATCGTCGCAAACTCGCCTCGATACCACCAATGACAATCGGCACACCCTTAAAGGCTTCTCGCATACGATTTGCATATACTACCGTTGCTCGATCTGGTCGACGCCCTGATTCTCCGCCTGGAGAATAGCCATCATCACGGCGGTGTTTTTTTGCGGCAGTAAACTTGTTGAGCATACTATCTAAATTGCCTGCCGTAACCAAGGATGCTAATCTTGGCTTTCCCAATACTTTAAATGCATTCACATCATTCCAATCGGGCTGAGCTATGATTCCCACTCGATATCCATGGGATTCTAATAATCTACCAATCACAGTCGGCGCAAACGAAGGATGGTCTACATAGGCATCGCCACTAATAATGACAAAGTCTAATTCTGCCCACCCTCGTGCATCCATTTCTGCTTTCGTAGTAATTAAATATTGTTCTTTCATACGATTCCTTATACTGTATTACACGAAAAATAGCCAACCTAAGAAAAGGGCAATGATGAGTACTAAAACTGCTAGTATAATACGTTCCTTCATCAATGTACGTTGTCTTCTCGCTCGTCTTCCTTGGTACGTCAATCGTTGCTTAGGCTCTTCTAATATGTCTTGTTCACGTCCTATCTCTGACTTATCTTGTCCCTTAGCAGATATTCTTCGTTTAGGAATCGTTAATGACTCACCAATACTATTTTTAAAAGTATCTACCATTCTTCGACTATCAATCCCTAAAAATTCACTATAGTTTTTGATAAAGCCTTTTATATAAATACTTCCTGGTATGTGGTTAAATTCATTATGTTCCAACGCATGTAAGTAAGCTACTTTTATATGTAATACATCTTCTACTTGTTCTAATGTTAATCCGCGTCGTTGACGCTCTCGTCTAAGTTCTTCGCCAATCGATGCCATAGAACCTCCTATACATATAGGTGCCATCTACATAACGCAAATGGCACACTACTCTAATCTACTGTAAAATTGGGGAAATATAATTCTCGAATTTGATCTTCTCCCATTAATATATCTCGACCTTTACTACTATTCGTAGGTGGTCCAATAATCTTCATATCTTGCATCGTATCGATTAAACGACCAGCTCTGGAAAAGCCTACACGCAATCTACGTTGCAAAATAGAAGCAGAAGCACTTCGCTGTTCCAACACAATTTGTACAGCTCGTTCTAACAATTCATCCTGCTCTTCATCAGTACTCACAGCATCTGAAGTTTCAGCACCTCTATCTGTTTCAGCCATCATTGCCTCATCATATTCAGGCTGTCCTTGGCCTTTCACAAAGGCAATCAACTCTTCTACTTCTTCATCAGAAATAAAAGCACCTTGGATCCGAATTGGCTTATTCGCTCCAATTGGATTGAACAACATATCCCCACGACCTAAGAGGCGCTCTGCCCCCGCTTGGTCAAGAATGGTACGAGAATCGATTTGAGTGGCCACTGTAAAAGCAATACGGCTCGGCACATTGGCTTTAATTTTACCTGTAATCACATCTACCGACGGACGCTGCGTTGCCAATACCATATGGATGCCGGCAGCACGTGCTTTGGCAGCCAAACGGTCAATAGACTCTTCCACATCTGGATTTGTCATCATCAAGTCCGCTAATTCGTCGATAATAATTAAAATTAATGGCATTGCTTTGGTTGGGTTTTGCTTATTATAGCTTGCCACATTACGTACACCCGCAGTAGCCAATGTCATATAACGAGCATCCATTTCACGGACCGCCCAGCGAAGCACTGCAGCAGCCTTATTCATATCTGTCACTACGGGCAGCATTAAATGAGGAATGCCATTATACACAGATAATTCAACCATTTTAGGATCTACTAAAATCAACTTCACTTCATCAGGCTTGCGGCTAAACAAGATACTAGAAATCAGTGTGTTCACACAAACCGACTTACCAGATCCTGTAGAACCTGCTACCAATAAATGAGGCATTTTAGCCAAATCCGTTATAACCGGCATATCCGCAATATCTTTACCAAGGCCTACCGGAATACCACCACTAGCTTGTTGGAACTCTTCACAGTCAAGTACATCTCGTAAATGTACAGCTGATACATTTTTATTGGGAATTTCAATACCCACTGCAGACTTTCCTGGTATAGGTGCTTCCATACGAATATCAACAGCGGCTAAGCTCATTTTCAGATCATCTTGTAGTCCCATAATACGACTTACTTTTGTCCCTTTAGCTGGCTCTAGTTCATAGCGGGTCACCGTAGGGCCTTGCGTAGCATTGACAACCTTTGCAGTAATGCCAAAATTATCTAATGTTTCTTCCAATAGTACCGCATTATGCGCCACTTCTTCGCTTGTGACAGGGTTTGATTTTCCTTGTGAAAGCATCGTTAACGGAGGGTATTGATATGGCTTTTCAATCGTCCGTGGACGAGCCACTCCATCTGTACTCACCGCTACAGCAGCAGTATCCTCTTTTGTTGTTTCTATGGTTGGCACTTCCACCAAAGGCTCTACATAATTTGTAGTCTGTAAAAATGATGGCGGAGTAATAGGGTCTAACGTTGTTAAGCTCGCTATTCCATACTGCTCTTCATCTACATCGGTGCTATAGATTTCTCCTGATGCATCGTTTGATAAGAGATCATCTGTAGATTCCTCTTCCGCAACAGGTATCTCCGAAGGCTCCACCACTGAATCTACTTCAGCAGTACTGGTCTGACCCTCATCTTCACGAGGTTCAGAATCCGAAAGGTAGCTATCTTCATCATAGTCTTCAACAGGATTAGGATCCATTATTACTTCTGTACTAGACTGCATTGGTTCTACTGTAGCAGTATCCGTTATACTTTCATCACCATGGTCTGCCAACTCCACTACAGTCGTAACAGACTTACTATCAGCATCTTCTGCCTCTATACCTACAGATTCTTCGGATTCTAGATCAGACCTTGTATCTTTGTCTTTAGGATAGCGCATATCCTTTTCACGGTCATAGGCTTTACGACGTTCTTCACGCCATTCTTCTTTCCATTCATGTACTTGCTCACGAATAGCCGTTGCTGTTTCACTTGCCTTTTCTTGCGCTATTTCCAACCCAATACTAGCTGTATCTTTCGCTTTGTGAAGGCCCTGGCGAAGGGATAGCCTAGTCACCCCAAGTATACATAATATGGCAATGACAGCTGTTACAAAAATGCCAGCCATATCCCCTAAGAGTTTTCTAAATAGCATTCCAAAGAGGCCCCCTATGACGCCTCCATTATCTGCTAATGCAGTGGTTGCTAACTCATCACCAACTGGTACTTTCCACAATACCATTTGCACCATAACCACTAGCACTACAACTGTATATAAAAGACCTTTTCTCGTAACAGAAGCTAGTTTTCCTTTATATAACCAGCACCAGCCATTGTAGAGAAGCCATACCGCTACAACCCATCCACCTAGGCCGAATCCATAGGTAAAAATACCGCTAATGACACTTCCCAAGGTGCCTGTATCGAGGCCCATCATACCGATGAGCCCTACAATAGCAAAGGCCATCACTAGGAGCCCCTTTATTTCTGTACGATTCGCAGGCTTCACGTTGCTTGAAGTACTCTTACGTTCCGTCTTAGAGGTTCTTCCTGTGCTCGATCGTTTCGATTGTATCTTCTGTTTACCCTTCTTTTCCTCTGCCATATTACACTCCACATTTCCGTTCCTATCATATACCTTAGCACTTAATTATACCACTTTCACCTATGAAAGTATATCGAAAAACCTCAACATTAGTTGGTACAAATACATTTTTAGAGAGTTTCTATTATTTCGATTGTTTCCTATCTTCCCATTGCTCAATTAATGCCCTTTCACAGCCACGGTCCAATGGAGTATACATCGTTTCACCTACTAAATTATCTGGTAAATATTGTTGCTGTACATATCCATTCGGATAGTCTTGTGCATACCGATAACCTACACCATGCCCTAACTGTTTAGCCCCGCCATAATGGGCATCTCGCAAATGCATCGGTACCTCTCCCTGTTCCTTATGCCGTACCACTTGTATGGCCCTATCAATCCCCACATAGGCAGAGTTACTCTTCGGTGCTAATGCAATATACAACGCCGCTTCCGACAAAATGATTCTCGCTTCTGGTAATCCTACCATATGTGCGGCTTGCGCTGCTGCATTAGCCACTACCAATGCCTGTGGATCTGCTAAGCCTACATCTTCCGCCGCACAAATAATGATGCGCCGCGCAATAAATACTGGATCTTCCCCAGCCTCAATCATGCGTGCTAAATAATACAATACTGCATCTGGATCAGAACCTCGCATACTCTTAATAAAAGCAGAAATTACATCATAATGGTTATCACCTTTTTTATCATACCGGTATACCCTACGACCTAACACCTTTTCCAGTATGTCTACAGTAATTTCTCCTTGAGATCGAACCATAGCCCCCACTTGTTCTAAAATATTCAAGGCCATGCGAGCATCTCCATCTACAAAACGTCCTATATCTTCCAACAGTTCGTCTGTAGCAACAATCTCTTTTTTGCCTAGACCATATTCTGTATCTGTCAATGCTCGTCGTAAAATAGCTACTAAGGCTATGGGTTGTAATCGTTCTAATGTAATCAATCGCAAACGAGATAATAGGGGGCGATTTACTTCAAAAAAAGGATTTTCTGTAGTCGCTCCGATCAAAATAATTTGTCCGCTTTCTACGGAAGGTAACAATACATCTTGCTGACTTTTATTAAAGCGATGAATTTCATCTAAAAACAAAATCGTTCGCTGCTGTAAGGAGTTACGAAACCGTGCCGCTTCTTCTATAGTGCTTCGCAATTCTCCAATCCCTACATTTGTCGCGTTGAGCATAACAAATCGACAACTAGTTAATTCTGAGATAATCTTAGCTAGCGTTGTTTTCCCTGTTCCCGAGGGCCCATACAGTAGTAGTGATGGCACTGTATCTTCTTCAATCATAGAGCGAAGGAACGTCCCTTTACCTACTACTTTCTCTTGTCCAAAAAAATGATCTAACGTCCTTGGACGCATACGCACTGCCAATGGCTCAAAGGAATCAATCGATTCTATATTCTCAAACAAATTCATCTTCACACCTCCCTATTTAAAGTTTTTCGTAGTATTTCCAAACTGCTATTTTACAAACACAATCATCTAAAATTCAAACATACATACCTTTATTATCTGTACTTTCATTATACAATTATCTAGTTATATAGTCTATATGTTCTTATTAATGCAAAAAAAATAAACCACCATCAGGCGGTTATATAAAAGCCCCACTATGCCGTATCCATACCGTGTTTTGATCCTGCAAAGGCAGGTGGGTTTCCTCCTCGTAAGTTTACAGTCCTCGTAGAGGCAGAGCGCCCTTACAAGAGCGAGAATCCCTAAATTAAAATGTTGGCTCAAAACTGCGATATAACACGCACATAGCAGGAATTTCTTTACCCATAGTATAGCAGAAAGGAACGGCCATTTCAAGAAGAAATACACCGTTCCTTTCCTTGCAAGTATAACAATTTTCTATTGGACAAATTCAATTATACTAATTTTTCTTTTGTCACATCTGTTTTGATGTGTAATTCACGCAATTGTTTAGGCGCTACTTCAGATGGAGCTTGGCTCATCAAGTCGGATGCACTTTGTGTTTTAGGGAATGCAATCACATCACGGATGGATTGACGTTTCGCCATCAACATTACCAAACGGTCTAAACCGAAGGCACAACCACCATGTGGAGGCGCACCATATTCGAAAGCATCTAACATAAAGCCGAATTTAGAACGACTTTCTTCTGTGCTTAAGCCGATAGCATTGAATACTTTTTCTTGTACATCAGATTGGTAAATACGGATGGAACCACCACCGATTTCAACTCCGTTTAATACCATGTCATAGGCAATGGCTTTAACAGCGCCTGGATCTGTGGCTAATAATTCCATATCTTCTTCACGTGGAGATGTGAAGGGATGATGCATCGCTACGAAGCGTTTATCTTCTTCATCGTATTCAAACATAGGGAAATCTGTTACCCACAAGAAGGCTAATTTATTTTCATCAATTAAGCCACGACGTTTACCCATTTCAAGACGTAATTCACCAAGAGCTTTTGCTACAACTGCAGGTTTATCTGCAATCATCAATACCAAGTCACCCGGTTCTGCGTTCATTTTCGCACCAATGTTGCGAACAGTATCTTCGCCTAAGAATTTCATGATTTGAGATTTGATTGTGCCATCTTCATTGAAGCAAGCCCAAGCTAAACCTTTGGCACCATAGATACCTACGAAGTTTGTCAAATCATCTAATTCACGACGTGGAATACCTGCATAGCCTTTTACCACGATACCTTTTACTTGACCGCTGTTGTCGATAACAGAACGGAATACTTTGAACTCTGTATCCTTCACACAGTCTGTTACATCTGTGAAAGTCATCTCAAAACGGATATCTGGCTTGTCGGAACCGTATAAGTTCATCGCATCATCCCAAGTCATGCGAGGCATTGGCAATGGAATCTCAACATCTTGTGCCGCTTTGAATACATGGGCAATCATTTGCTCTTGCATATTCAAAATTTGTTCTTGATCCATGAAGCTCATTTCAATATCGAGCTGTGTAAATTCAGGTTGACGGTCTGCACGCAAATCTTCGTCACGGAAACAACGTACGATTTGGAAATATTTTTCATAGCCTGCTACCATCAAAATTTGTTTGAAAATTTGTGGAGATTGTGGCAATGCATAGAATGTACCAGGATTCACACGAGATGGAACTAAGTAGTCACGTGCCCCTTCTGGTGTACTTTTTGTCAACATAGGTGTTTCAATTTCCAAGAACCCATTGTTATCAAAAAAGTCACGCATTGCTTTTGTCACTTTGTGACGCAAGATCAAGTTCGCTTGCATTTCTGGACGGCGAAGATCTAAATAACGATATTTTAAACGAATATTTTCATCTACATCGATATTATCTTGGATATAGAATGGAGGTGTTTTTGCTGCATTCAATACGCGCAACTCTTCACAGTACATTTCAAACTTACCAGTTGGCAAGTTTGGATTCACAGCCGCAGCATCACGTTCTGTAATTGTACCACGTACGCACAATACATATTCGTTACGTACATCTTCTGCTTTATGGAAAGAATCCATGTTGTGATCTGGAGATGCCACGATTTGCACCACCCCAGAGCGATCACGCAAATCAATAAAAATCAACCCGCCATGGTCACGACGGCGCTCTACCCAACCGCAAAGTACCACTTCTGTTCCCACTTGTTCTGCACCGATCAATCCACAATGGTGAGTACGGTGTAAACCTTTCATAGTTTCCATTCTAATTTCCTTTCACTAATTCAGTTATACGGTTTGTAATCTCAGCTAAGGATACTGTTTCTTGTTCAGATGTATCCATATATTTTAAGATGACTTTACCTTCAGCTAATTCATTATCACCAATTATAATAACATATTTTGCGTTAATTTTGTTAGCATACTTCATTTGACTCTTCATAGATTTACCAGAGCCTTCCATTTCTGCCTTTACATAGGCATTGCGCAAGGCATTTGTAATTCTGAAAGCTTCCTTCTGTGCCATTTCACCTAAAGCTACTACAAAGACAGAATCTTCTTGTTGTTGCTCTGGCAACAAGCCTTGTTTTTCTAGAGCCAACAATAAACGCTCCATCCCCATCGCAAAGCCTACCGCAGGTGTATGTGGACCATCTAGTTCTTCTACTAGACCATCGTAACGACCACCGCCCGCTACAGCACTTTGTGACCCTAATGGAGTATACTGTACTTCAAAGGCAGTTTTTGTATAATAGTCCAAACCACGAACTAGGCGTGGATTTAAGGTAAACTTCTCTCCAGCTGCCGTCAAATATTCTTTTACATGATGGAAGTGATCTTGACACTCTTCACATAGATTATCGCTTAACTCTGGTACACCCACCGCTAACTGTTGGCATTTTTCTTCTTTACAATCAAGAATGCGCAATGGATTTTTGTACAAACGACTTTGGCAAAGTTCACATAATTCTTCTTTTTTGGGCTCAAAGAAAGCAATTAATTTTTCTCTGTATGCAGGGCGGCATGTTGGGCACCCTACAGAGTTCACTTCTACATTTAAATCTTTTAAACCTAAATCGCGCAATAGTTGCAATACTAAAGAGATACATTCCGCATCAGCACTTGGCGCTTGTGTACCCAATAGTTCTACCCCAAATTGGTGGAATTGACGATAGCGTCCTGCTTGTGGCTTATCATGACGGAACATAGGCCCAATATAGAACCATTTTGTAATGGATTCTTGACCATAGATTTTATTTTCTAAATAGGCACGTACTGCCGAAGCCGTTCCTTCTGGGCGCAATGTATAGGATTGATCTTTTTTATCCCCTGTAGGAAAGGAGTACATTTCTTTTTGCACGATATCTGTAGTTTCCCCAATGCCCCGTAAAAATACGCCCGTTTCTTCAAACATAGGCGAACGCACTTCTTCAAATCCGTAAATCTTACATAATCGACGAATTGTATTTTCAATATAATACCAATTGCCAAGAACACTTGGTAATAAATCTTGTGTTCCTCTTGGTTTTTGAATAGCCACTAGCTGTCCCTCCAATGTTCTTTACTTAATGTATTACGTTTTTCCAATAACCGATTCATGTCTTGTATATAGGTATCTACATCTTTCGGCATATATTGTTTCTTTTGTCTAAAATCTTGACCACCAATCCATTTCGATACACTACCAGGGCCAATGGAAAGTATAGACTGACGTTCTTCTATCATTTGTATATTATAGATACTTTCATAGTGAGGCAAGGTATAGCCAATATTCTCCATTTGCCCTACCATATACTGTTGGCGATACATATAATAGGGCATATATCCCATACCTAACAGAGCCTCATGAGTACTATCTAACATGTGTTGCACTACATGCTCAGAAGGAACCTCCTTCGCATAAGAGCTCGCATACAAAGGACTTCCCTTCTTTAATGCCAATGTATGAATCGTCACATTATGTGGCCGTAACTGATCAATATACTTCACATTCTCTTCCATATCTTGTAAGGTCTGCCGTGGTAACCCAGCAATAAAGTCCATATTAATCGAACAATCCATGAAAGATACAATGTGTTCATACATTGTCAGAATATCCTGTACTGTATGACCTCGCCCTATGATGCGAAGTATATCGTCTTGCATTGTCTGCGGATTAAGACTGATTCTCGTCACTCCCGCTTCTATCATAGAAGCGATTTTACTATGACTTAACGAATCTGGCCGACCTGCTTCTACGGTAAACTCATGACCTGTCGGAATCAACTTCCGCAGGGCATGCAACACCCTGTGAAAGTCACCATCGCCTAAACTAGTAGGTGTACCTCCACCCATGTATAGGGATTGTACTCCTAACCCATGATAGGCAATAACGTCTTTCATATTCGCTATATCTTGTAGATAGGCATTTATAAACTCTTGTACCTTTCCATACCCTTGGATAAGCCCATAGGGAAATGAGCAATAGGTACAGTGAGTTTCACAAAAAGGAATCCCACTGTAAATACTGACTTCCTTAGGAGACACTTTAGCTTGCTCTACATAGGGTCGTTCTTGCTTAGCTACTGTTTCCAATAACTTCCATTTCTGAGGACTAATACCATGCGTCGTTGCCAATTCATCACGAACTAAGTCTAAAGAACCTAAAGAATCCCATAGTTTATGAGTTAATTTGGTCGGCCTAACACCGACCAACGTACCCCAAAGGCTTTCTGTAGTCCCCAATAGCAATCGCAATTGCGTCAATAATTGACGACCTATGACTTTACGACCTTCTACGGTATCTTCTCCAGAAAGAGAACATACTAGCACATAGCCCTTATATGTATCTGATCGCACATCTGTATCAACACAATACAGCCGGGGCTGAACATCTGTGTGGCAAAACACCTTCACCTCTACATTGTCAATATGATCAGTAGTTTCTATAGATACTACATGAATCATAAAGTCTGGATTTTCTTTATTCGAAAATAATCCCACTGCTCCACACTGATGAGCTATGATAGAGCCCAGCTCAACAGGACCTTCGTAGTGGTATGTATTATTCATGACCCTTTTCAGCTTCTAATGCCTTAGCAGCTTCGTGACAGTCTCCACAGAAACCATAGACTTTCAATTGATGATCTGTAGTATGGAAGTTTAATTTTTTAGCAATGATAGATTCTAATGTTTCTAACATATCATCTTCAAATTCTTTGACACAACCACATTTTACGCAGATTAAATGATGGTGGAAGTGAGAAAACTCGTCACTATTTAATTCATAGCGATTGCGACCATCACCAAAATCTAAACGTTTTACTAGGTCTAACTCTGTGAACAAATCCAATGTACGATAAATCGTAGCTAATCCAATATCTGGATTGTTCTTTTTCACTAAAATATACACATCTTCTGCACTAAGATGTTTTTCTTCTGCTTCGATAAAAGTTTGTAAAATGATTTGACGTTGTGTAGTCAATTTATACTTTTTATCTTTAATGCGCTCTTTTAATTTGTCCATTGTTGCTTGTACTTCTGTTGTTTTATCCATGATGTTCCTCTTTCTGTAATCTATAATATGTATTAAAATACCATAAGCGTTTCGCTATAATTTGTGTGGTCGCCGTAACTGGTACTGCTACCATCATACCGATGATACCAAAGAAATAGCCTCCCACGAAAATTGCCGTAATAATCACTAATGGTGGCAATTTTATGACATGCCCCATAATTTTCGGCATGATAATTTGTCCATCTAACAACTGTAAAATACCATATGTAATGGCCACTTTCACAGCCAGAGGACCACTAATAACAGCCCCTAAAATAATGGCTGGTACAGCACTCAAGAAAGGGCCAATAATAGGAATCCATTCTGCAATGCCTGCTAGTACGGCAAGTACCAATGGGTATGGTAGGTCGTACACATAACAGACAATGAAGGTAAGGCAAAACATATTGGTTGCCAGTAACAACTGACCTCGCAAATACCCACCTAATGTACGATGAATATCTGTCACCACTTCTTCCAAGTGCGTGGAGGTAGGCTTTGAAAAGATTCCTAAAATCGTTTTTTTAATGTCACGTCCATCTTTTAATAAGTAGAACGTTAGAATTGGCACCAATAATAGCTGCAGTAATGTACTGGCTAAAGAAACAATAGCAAGCACACTTCGCTGCGCTAAGTCGACGCCATAATTGCCAATTTTTATAAGTGTAGAGTTGATAATACCATCAAATTGATGAGGAATAATACTTTCTCCATCCACCCCTTGTAGCCCTTTCACCACAAGAGCAAATTGGTCGAGTACGTACGGTAAGTTTGCCAATAATTTTGTTAATTCCCCAATCACAGGCACGATCACATGACGTACTAGTAAGAAGGATAACAAGATGACAATCACAAAGGAAGGAATGATGGCAATCCATCTAGGACAGCCTTTCCAATACTTTTGAAGTCCTTCTTGTGTAAGATTTACCAAAGGCCACAAAATTAATGTTAGTACAATGGCCACTATTAACGGCATAACGACAGGCAAGGCAATCGAGATTCCTATAGTGGCTAAGACTAGCAAGATACAACGCAGCCAATATTGTATGGATTGTTTTCCCATCCTATCACCTATCGCACAAAAGGATTATACTGCTTTTCTTCACCAATTGTCGTCTCCGGTCCATGTCCTGGATACACCTTTGTATCATCTGGTAATGTATAAAGCTTTTCCTTGATGCCTTTACTTAACAACTCAAAATCTCCATTAGGAAAATCTGTTCTGCCTACAGAGCCTTGAAATAGGGTGTCCCCCGCAAGTAATGTGCCTTCTGTATAATAGCATACACCACCTGGTGTATGTCCAGGTGTTTCTATGACTGTAAACACCGTGTCTCCCAGAGGAATCGTATCTCCTTCTTTCACATAGCGCACATCATCAACTTGTACAGTAATATGTCTACCGGAACGAGCGCTTAGATTTACTTCTGCACTTTCTAAATACTCTGCATCACCTTTATGTATATACACAGGCACATGATAAGCATCTACCAATGTTTGCACGGCCCCTATATGATCACTGTGACCATGAGTCAATAAAATTCCCGCCACTTTAAAATTGTGACTCTCAAGAATCTCTTTTAATTTTTCACCCTCATCGCCAGGATCCGTCACCAGGCATGTATTATCTGCTTCATTATGAGCAATATAACAATTCGTCCCATACGCACCTAAGGGCATATAATATAACTTCATCTATACACTCCATTAAAACTCTTTATGACTATCTAACAAAATCGTAACAGGCCCATCGTTGACAAGGGCTACTTCCATATGAGCTTGAAACTGTCCTGTACTCACTGGAATCCCTTTTTCTTTAAAAGCTTCCACTGTGCGTGCATATAAAGCTTCTGCCTTGTCAGGAGCTGCTGCTTTCATAAAATTGGGGCGCCGTCCTTTGCGTGCATCTCCATAGAGTGTGAACTGTGACACTACGCAAACCTCGCCGCCTATATCTAGAAGGGATAGGTTCATTTTGTCATTGTCATCCTCAAAAATTCGCAGATGGCTTACCTTATCACAGATATATTGCACATCTTCCAAGGTATCATCGTCTGCAATACCTAGCAATACTAGCAACCCTTGCTGGGTACTGCCAATGATAGTGCCTTCCACTGTAACAGAGGAGGAACTCACTCTTTGTACTACTGCTCTCATGTTTTTCCTCCGCGATGTACAGAATACACGTCTTTGACTCGTCGCAATTTAGTCATAACATAGTCTAGCTGCGATAGGTCTTTAATATCCAAGATTAAATGGATTATCACATCTTTTGTATCATCTGTTTTAGCATTGATATTAGATATGTTAATCTTCATTTCTGACAAGGCTGCCATCACTTCCATCAACAATCCACTGCGATCATAGGCATGTACAGACACATTAACTTGGAATCGCTCCTGCGTAGCACCTTCCCAATCCACTTCGATCATACGATTCACATCATCAGGTGTATGTCCAATATTCGTGCAATCCGCACGATGAACAGAAACACCACGACCACGTGTGATATAGCCGATAATATCATCACCTGGAACAGGATTACAGCAACGGGCCATACGCACCATGACTCCTGACTCACCTTTAACTAAAACGCCACTGCTGCTTTTTTTTGATTTCCCTTGATGTATTTTCAGTCGATCGATAACAGCCATCGTATCTTTTCGCTGCTCTTCTTTAGCAACGTCTTGCTTATGCATATCGATGAGCCGTAACAGTACAGTATTAACAGAAAGGCCTCCAAAGCCAACGACAGAAAATAGTTCCGCTTCACTACCGGCATTCAAAGATTTTCCGATTTTTTCTAAGCGCCCACTCTTTGTAAGTTCTTTCCAATCGTAACCTAGTCGCTTTGATTCTTTTTCTAGCAATTCACGGCCTTTAACAATATTTTCTTCTTTATTTTCTCGTTTAAACCAGTTTTTTATTTTGGTTTTACTTTCTGTAGAACCAACAATATTCAACCAATCTAAGCGAGGTTTACCATTTTTAGATGTAACAATTTCTACAATATCGCCATTTTGCAGCTCATAATCTAGTGGAACAATTTTTCCATTGATCTTAGCACCTACGCATTTATTCCCCACATCTGTGTGAACGCGATAGGCAAAATCAAGTGGCACCGTCCCTTTCGGTAGCTTCATCACATCGCCTTTTGGGGTAAATACGAACACTTCACCCGTAAAAACATCTAGTTTCAAAGCATTTAATAATTCTTTTGGATCACTGCCATCTTGCCATTCCAAAACTTGACGAATCCACCCTACCTTGGCATCAAAGTCGGCTTCTGCTTTACCTTTATTACCTTCTTTATAGCGCCAATGAGCCGCTACACCATATTCGGATACACGATGCATATCCCATGTGCGAATTTGAATTTCCACAGGTTGCCCCATTGTTCCAATAATCGTAGTATGTAGCGATTGATACATATTGGATTTAGGCATAGCAATATAATCTTTAAATCGGTATGGCAATGGTTTCCATAAACTATGTACAGTTCCCAATACAGCGTAACAATCTGGAATCGTATCTACAATGACACGAACAGCATACAAATCATAAATTTGAGACAAGTCACGATTGTCTTTTTTCATTTTTTTATAAATGCTGTAGAAATGCTTAGGACGCCCTTTTACATCTGCTACAATATGAGCTGCCTCTAATGCCTTTTTTAAGGTATCCATCGTATCATTAACGATATTTTCACGAGCCTGCCGCTTTTCACTCATCTGCTGAACAAGATCATAATATTTTTCAGGCTCCAAATAGCGGAATGACAAATCTTCCAATTCCCATTTAATATTAAAGATCCCCAGACGATGTGCTAAAGGGGCAAAAATTTCCAATGTTTCTTGCGCAATACGTTGTTGCTTATCAGGACGCATATGCTTTAACGTACGCATATTATGCAATCGGTCGCCCAACTTAATCACAACAACCCGCACATCTTTTGCCATAGCTAAAATCATCTTGCGATAATTTTCAATTTGCTGCTCTTCCTTCGTTTGGTATTGAAACTGATTTAGTTTTGTCACACCATCTACCAAGAACGCCACCTCAGGGCCAAATTCAGCTTCTACGTCTTCTAACGTCACTTCCGTGTCCTCTACGACATCATGTAATAACGCTGATACCAATGTGGACCGGTCAATTTGCAATTCACTTAAAATCGTTGCGACTCCCAAGGGATGTAAAATATAGGGTTCCCCTGATGCACGTTTTTGTGGTGCATGAGCCTTATCAGCCAATGCAAACGCACGTTCTATGACGGGCCAATCTTCTTTTGGCAAATACGATTGCACCCGATCCATGAACTGTCCAAATTCACGCTCTTTATTAAATGTATGTTCATGAAGGTTACTCATAGTACTTACCATTATGATCCCTCCTGACTATAATTCATAAATGTCAATGATGTATGCAATTCCAATTTTTGTTTGACTTGCATCCATCGATATACATGCCGTCCATCTTCTATGACTTCTTCTTGTAAAATTCCCAACTCTTTAAATACTTCTAATGAAAGCATCACTTCTCGCGGTGTCATCTCACGAGGTTTTCCTTCTAACGCTTCCCTCTCTACAATATATTTCGGCGCCGTAGGAGATCGGAACACATGCTTTACTACCACATACATCTTGCGAAGGCCTTCCACAGTCAACTGTTCCCGTTGCTCTTGCAGGAGGCTCATATCCTGTACAATCAATTGAGGGCGCACTGTGCCTTGCCATTCATTTTTTTGCAAGGTGAATGCCACTTTTACAGGATCATCTGCAAAAATTTCTTGCATATAATGTTCCCCTTGCCATGCCACGGCATCAACAGGACCTTGCTGACCTTGCAGTACAATTTTACAGTGATTTTTTTGAAAGCCCATAGGGTATAAATTCTGCACTGCAATTTCTGGAATAGCAAACACCGGCGTACTATTCCCCATGCCGTAAGGCTCCAACGTTGCAATTTGATCAATTAAATCGATGGATATATCTTCACTAGATACAATGCCATCAATATCTATAATAGGAATATAATCTGTAACTACTAAATGTTCACGACAATAGGCACTCGCACGGTCTCGTAACGCATCAATCTGATCTGCGTCGACACTAAATCCAGCTGCCTGTGAATGCCCACCAAATTGAATCAATACATCCTTCGCCGAACACAACACATCATAAATGTTACAGTTATCAATGCTTCGACAAGAACCTTTTCCTATACCATCGTGAATGCTAATGACCATCGTGGGCTTATAAAAAGCTTCTACTAATCGAGAGGCTACAATACCAATAACCCCTGGATGCCATCCTTCTCCTGCCACCACAATACATTGCTCAGCCAATGTCCCTTGTTCTAGTACTGCCTGATAGGCTTCTTCAAAAATAGCTCTCTCTATCTGCTGTCGCTCTGCATTCGTTTCTTGTAGTTCTTCCGCAATTTCCATTGCTTCTTGCGAGCTATCTGTAATTAACAATTCTACTGCTCTTGTAGCATGGGTCACTCGACCTGCCGCATTTAACCTTGGTGCTAACGTGAACCCTATATGTCCTGCAGAAATAGCTTTTCCCGTCAAACCTGCCACTTCTATCAGGGCTTGAATTCCCAAGTTAGGGCTCTCCGTCATTTTTCGTAACCCTTCGCGGACAATAATACGATTTTCTCCCACAAGAGGCACCACATCTGCTACAGTACCCAGTGCTACAATATCTAAATCATCACGATATTCTTCACCAGTACGGCGCTTCCACAGAGCTTGGCATACTTTAAAAGCAACACCAACACCAGATAAGTTTTTATCCTCATATGGACAGTCCGGTTGTTTGTGATTCACAACTGCAGTAGCCCGTGGAATTTGAGGAGGTGCTGTATGATGGTCAGTAATAATCATAGATACTCGATCACGTACAGCTTCTACAATATCATAAGAACTAATCCCACAATCTACAGATATGATTAAATCTGTTTTTTCTTGAATTAAATATTCTAAAGCCTCTAAATTAAGACCATATCCTTCACTTTGTCGCTCCGGTATGTAATAGCTTACATTAGCACCTAAGCGCGAAAAAAAGCGATACATTAATGATGTAGCTGTAATTCCATCCACATCATAATCGCCATAAATTACAATGGACCCATTAGATGCTAATACCCTTTCAATCTCTTCCACAGCTTCTCGCATGCCTTTTAATGTGAAAGGGTCCAACAAATCGTCCATTGTACTATATAAAAATGTTTGACCTGCTTCAACCGTTGTAATCCCACGGTTTGCCAATAAATGAGAAACTATGGGATGTACAGATAATCCAGAGGTCAATTCTGTCTCAATTGCTTCTTGTGTAACGGCAACATTCCAACGTTTACCTTTGTGCTTTTCTACCTTTTTCATACGTACCTCAGGATGGATTTTTCTTTCATTATCATTATCATTATTATACATTAAAAGGATATTATTTTCAATAACTCTCATTATTAAAATGCAAAAAAATCCCAGTACCATAAAGGTACTGGGATTTGCAATCGCCAAATATTAACGTTTGGAGAATTGAGATGCTTTACGAGCTTTTTTAAGACCGTATTTTTTACGTTCTTTCATACGTGGGTCACGAGTCAAGA
>CAUSMY010000003.1:0-29350 GCA_963533015.1 uncultured Veillonella sp. | reverse complement strand
CGGGTAAATTTTACTTCTAAGCGATCAAAGAGTGCGCTTAGCTGCCATTGTAGTTCCATTACGTATCGACGAGCCCGACCACCGCCTGATACAGGGTTTATAATAATTAGACAACGACTCATGGTTGATTCCTGTTTCATATACACATAGTTTTAATAGATAATATCAGTTATAATATATTATTATACCATAGGAATTATCAAGAGATACGTTGATTTTTTAGAATACTTTCACGTATAATGAAAGAAGCTGTTGCCAAAAAACCTAGAGAGGGCTAGGTACTATATGATGGGTGAAGCAACACGGAGGGAATCAGATGGATAAGACAGAAGAGTATCGTTTGCATAGTATTGATTCAATCGGACGATTACCGTTGAGTGAACAAGTATATATGTCCTTGAAGCAAGCGATTTTAACTGGGGCATTAAAACCCAAGGTGAAGCTCAGTGAAGTACGTATTGCAGAGCAGTTGAATGTGAGTGCTACACCAGTACGAGAAGCATTTCGTAAACTGGCAAAAGATAATCTGGTAGTCATCAAACCTTGGAAGGGTGTAACTGTAAAAGGGTATTCTCCAGAGGAAATCGTAGCTATGTATCAGTGTCGAGAAGTGATGGAAGGACTAGGTGCTAGATTGTGTGCAGAACGATGCACGCAAGCCCAACTCGATGAGCTGCAAGAAGTGTGTGATGCGGGCATTCATACGGAAGACCCAGGAGAGCGAGTAGCTATCAATAGTCGCTTTCACACGATGATTGCAGAATTTTCTGGCAATGAGCGGGTGGCAGATTATTTGGCAGATTTCCGAGAAATGGTGAATCGAGATATGTATATTAGTACATCGGATAAAACGCGGACCATCTCTTGTGATTTAGAACACCAACAAATTATGGAAGCTATCCATGATCGTAATGGGGAGTTGGCAGAGGAGCGCATGCGGGCGCATGTGCGAAATGCTTTTGTATTTAAAAAGGCTCATGCAGAACTGTTGGCGAAACAAAAGGAAGAGTAATCGCAAATAGACAACTGTCCTTGATAGATGAAAGTAAGAAAATCACAATTGGTTATACGTAAAACCTATATAAAAAATATAGGAATTTATCATTTTGTGTATTTACTTTTACACAATCCTTTGCTATAATAACTCAAGCAAAGGGTTCACACTACCTTTGCAAGATAAAGATCTCTCTCTTTATCTACCTAACTTACAATAGGGAAGGCTTCATCTTACACCTTCCCAGGTAAAAGACCCTACTTTTACCGAATGGGGCGCCCCCCATTGCCCCAAAACATTTGAAGTTAATTCAAATGTTCTCTCTCTTTTTTCTCAAATACAAAAACCTCGGCTTAATTCTCTTGGCCGAGGTTTTTGTATGCCTTGGGGTATAGATAATAACTATATGAAGAGGGCGTTGGCTTTATTTGTCAAATGGATAGAGACCGAGAGATAAATATGCTTTATAAATATAGGGAATCTGATTGATGAAAAGCGGTAAAAATGCTATTATAAGAGGTGAACTTTGAGAGATTGATGTGTATTGAAGACACTGAATAAATACAGTCTTTCTGTAGTCCTATATTAGAATCCTAAGGAGGGTGAATCTCTTGCAAAAACGTAAAGATTTTATCTGGAAAATGGGCGGTCAGCAAGGTGAAGGTATTGAAAGTTGTGGCGAAATTTTAGCTACTATTCTTGCCAAAGAAGGATATTCCTTGTATAGCCAACGTTTGTTTGCATCTCGTATCAAAGGTGGTCACACAACATTTGCACTACGTATCGCATTAGAACAAATTATGACAGTCGGTGAGTATATCGATTTCTTGGTGGCATTAGATCAAGAAACTGTGGATATGCATGGTAAAGAAGTGCGCGAAGGCGGCTTTATTATTTGTGATAGCAAAGTAAATCCTAATTTTGAAGCATTTGAAGGAACTGGCGTAACATGCTTAGCATTACCAATCTCCGAAACAGCATTACAACAAGGTTCCTTGTTGATGCGTAATATCGTGGCATTGGGTATGTCTGTTGCACTATTAGGCTTTGAAACAGAATTATTCTTAACAGCTATTAAAGCTCGTTTTGCGAAAAAATCCGAAGATATTATTACTAAAAACTTACAAGCATTCCAATTGGGCTATCAACTTGTAAAAGAACAATTGGGTGATGTAGAAGTAGATACATTGGATAAACCAGAACCAAAAGACCAAATGTTCTTGCTTGGTAACGAAGCATTAGCATTGGGTGCTATTGCTGCAGGGTCCCGTTTCATGGCATCGTATCCGATTACACCAGCTTCTGAAGTGATGGAATACATGATTAAGAAAATGGACAAAATCGGTGCGACTGTTGTACAAACAGAAGATGAAATTGCTGCTTGTATGATGGCGATGGGTGGCGTATATGCTGGTGTTCGTGGCTTTACATGTACATCTGGTCCTGGCTTGAGCTTGATGGCTGAGTCTTTATCCATGGCATCTATGGCTGAATTGCCAATGCTTGTCATCGATGTGCAACGTTCTGGTCCATCTACAGGTATGGCTACAAAAGTGGAAACATCTGATATCGATGCAGCTTGCTACAATGCGCATGGTGATTATTCCAATATCGTTATTGCTCCTACAAGCATTGAAGAATGTTTCTATGAAATTCAACATGCTTTCAACTTGGCAGAACAATACCAATGTCCAGTTATTTTCATGCCTGATTTACAACAAGGTTTGAATAAACAATCTGTACCAACATTCGATTTGAACCGCGTTGGTATCGAACGTGGTAATTTGATGAAAGAAGAAGAGTTGCCAGCATTGGAAGCTCCTAAATACTTCAAACGTTTTGAATTGACTGAAAGCGGTATTTCCCCTCGTACAATTCCAGGTATGAAAAACGGTCTATTCTTGTCTACTGGCCTTGAGCATAATGAAGAAGGTAAACCGGCAGAGGCACCTTCTATGCACGTGGCGCAAACAGATAAACGTTTCCGCAAATTATCTACAGTAGCAGACGTATATGAACCATTCTTGAACAATGCAAAACATGAGGAAGCAGATGTTCTTGTGATCGGCATCAACTCTAGCCGTGGTGCTATCGAAGAAGCAGTGGTGGAATTAGAGGCAGAAGGCCACAAAGTGAACCATTTACAACTTCGCTTGATTAAACCGTTCCCGAAAGAACAATTGCTACCATTCTATAATAGTGCTAAAAAAGTTGTAATCTGCGAGCAAAATGCAACAGGTCAATTGACTAACTTGTTCCGCATTAATATGCCGAATAAAGAAAAACTTTCTAGTTGCTTAAAATACGATGGTAATCCATTTACTACATCTTATGTGAAAGCGGCAATTAAGGAGGTATTATAATGGCAACAGCAAATCAATATAGAAATGATATCCGCCCTAACTGGTGCCCAGGTTGTGGCCACTATGGGGTTCAAGCAGCTATCGCTGATGCAGTAGCAGCGCTTGATATTGCACCTGAAAAATTAGCTGTTATCTCTGGTATCGGTTGTTCCAGCCGTATCGGTGGCTACTTCTATGCCTATGGTGCACATACTACACATGGTCGTGCACTTCCGTATGCACAAGGTGTGAAATTGGCGAATGAAGATATGAATGTAGTGGTTTGTGGTGGTGACGGTGATGCCTTCGCAATCGGTATGGGCCATACCATCCATGCCTTCAAACGTAATGTCAATGTTACGTATATAGTTATGGATAACCATGTCTATGGTTTAACAAAAGGCCAAACATCCCCTCGCTCTGATGTGGGATTTGTGACAAAAACGTCTCCACATGGTTCTTTTGAAAGCCCATTGCCAATTTGCGAAACAGCTATCGCTTCTGGTGCTACTTTTGTAGCACAAAGTTACATGGTAAATCGTGCGCAATTAGTGGATTTAATTAAACAAGGTATGCAACACGAAGGATTCTCTTTCATTAACGTGTTCAGCCCTTGCGTAACTTATAATAAGCAAAATGGTTATGATTACTTTAAAGATAATTTAGTAGAATTGCCAGAAGGTTACGATCCAACAAACCGTGCGCAAGCATTTGCTACATTAGGTGAAACTAATGGTCTTGTAACAGGTTTGATTTATCAAGATACAACAAAACCATCCTTTGAACAAGCATTATATGCTGCCAATGGTGGCCCACATGCTCGTGCGTTAGTGCATGACGTGGTGAAACCAGATGCAGACGTGTTTGCTGCTCTTTGCAATGAGTTCAAATAGAAACGACATATCTCTTGTAAGAGTGTAAATGATGTCGAAAAGCCATATAACTTCAGAAAACTGCCCTACGTGAAAGTTTTCTCGAAGTTATATGGCTTTTCTTTTGCATTACTATATTGTGTGGAGAGATATGTTGTTTCTATTGGGGGGCTCTAGGGAAAGGAAAAACCGCAGCGCTTCAGAAAACTGAGTGGAAGTTTTCAGTAAGCACTACGGTTTTTTTGTGCATTGTTATCATGTGTACGTGTATTTTTATTGTTTTATAGTGTGTGAATTTTTGCTATACTGTAGATGTTACCTCCCCGATACTGGTGACAGGAAGGGGGTGTTTTGATGGAGTTAGTACTCAACCTTATTATTTCTATCATGGCAGGTATTGTTAGCCACTATATCTGTAAATGGTTAGATAGAAAGTTTAGAGGTAATTAGCCTAGAGGTAGCTCTCTAAAAAAGCAGAAACCCCACAGTAGCCGCTGTGGGGTTTCTTTGTTTCGATGGAAACACTCAACCTTTTGATGAGTTCAGTATATCATAAATACAGAGAATTGTCATCTAAAAGTAGAATCTTTCAAAACCTTATTTGTATTGTTATAATGAGAGTATATTGAAACGAGGAGTGATATTTACATGAAATCTGTTTTATATACGATGATGCTAGCGGCATTTTTGAACCCTTTTGCATCGAGTTCTCTCACGATGTCTTTTCCAGATATGATGCGTGAGTTTGGAGCCTCTACGAATGATATGGCATGGGTGGTGGAAGCCTTTCTGCTATGTTGTACGGTGGCGGTGATTCCTGCTGGGAAGCTGGCGGATATGTACGGGAAACGCAAGTTATTTTATATAGGTAGCATCGTATTTACGGTGATATCTGTATGCATGTGTTTTGTGAACTCCGTAGAAATGTTAATGTTTTATCGGGCTTTGCAAGGGATTGCCTTAGGTATTGTGTATACTACGTCTATGTCTATTTTGACATTGTCCATACCAGTGGAGCGACGTGGATATGCATTTGGTATGATTGGAGGGATGGTGTATTTAGGGTTATCCTTGGGACCGGCCTTAGGGGGACTTTTAAATTACTATTATGGCTGGCGCAGTATTTTTGTGTTTACCGCCTTATTAGGTGTGGCGGCAAATGTGATGGCCTTTCGTTCATTGCAAGAAGAATGGGTGCATGCCCCAGATAGTAATCTATCTTTCAGTAGTTTAATATTATATGCCTTCGGTATTAGTGCAATTATGATTGGTATTACAGAGTGGGTTCGTTTCTGGTGGAGTGCTTATGCTATTGTAGTGGGAATTGCAGCGTTATCTGCCTTAGGATATAAAGAATGGAATAGCAAAGATCCGCTCATCCCCGTTAGAATATTTGCGTCGAATCTAGGGTTTACTATGTCTAGCATAGCTGCGATGATGAACTTTAGCGCCACCTTTGGTATAGGTTTTGTGTTGTCATTGTTTTTACAAATGATAATGGGCTTTGATTCTCGTATGACGGGATTGACCTTGTGTATCCAAACAGGCATTATGGTATTCTTGGCACCGCGGATGGGGGCCTTATCGGATCGACACAATCCATCCCGATTTGCTCGATGGGGGATGGTGCTTATCGGGATGGGTTTACTTAGCATGGCCTATGGTACTTTCACTGAAAGTCTGCCAATTATTATGAGTAGCTTAGCCATTGTTGGTATAGGGGTTAGCAGTTTTGCACCGCCGAATAATAATTTGATTATGAGTTCCGTACCAAAAACATATATCGGCTTTGCATCATCTACTATTTCGACAGTACGTCTCTTGGGACAAACCATGAGCATGGCATTGATAGGAGTCATTTTAGCTTATACCATAGAAGGGATGTCCACATTACAAATGATGGAGCACAATAGTACCGTCGTATTAGTAGCATTTGGAGTGATTTGCTTGGTAGGGGCTATCCCGGCGGGCTATATATTTAATCCTAGATGATTGTATTAATGAAGAATAAAAGGAGAATTATATTTTTAATTTAGTAATATTTTTAAAATGTAGCAACTTTAGAATAATACTCTTAGAATCAGGTTTTTAAATTAAAGGTCTTTCTGATGTTAAAATGAAAGATATTAAAAAGAGGGTGTATAATTCTAAAAAGTAATATTAGAACAAATAACAATAGCATAAGAGAATACTTATAAAATTAATTTAGCTTTAAGCATATAAGTAAAAACTCATAGTCAAAGGGAGAAATTAAATGGAAAAAAAGATAATTGATACTATAAAAGATGAAAATACCTCATATTCCGATGATTCGTTATTTAATATTACATCTTTCGGTACAGATTTAACTTATAGAGAACTAGTAGCTATGTATCGTGATGGTGATTTGGAAAAACCTGAATTGCAAAGAAAGTATGTATGGACTAAAAAAGAAGCTAGTAAATTTATAGATTCTGTTTTACTAGGATTGCCTGTTCCTAGTATATTTTTAGCTAAAACTGAAGATGATAAAAGATTAATTGTAGATGGATACCAAAGAATAATGACTGTGTATGATTATATGCATGGTATATTTTCTGGTGACAAAAAGGTATTTAAGTTAGCAAATTCAGAAGAAATAAATGCCAAATGGAGAGGTAAGTCATATTTAGAGTTAACCGAAGAGCAACAAAGAAGGATAAGAACGTCTCCAATTCATGCAATAGTATTTGAACAAAAAGAGCCTAAAAATGATACAGGGATGTATCAAATCTTTGAAAGAATTAATACAGGAGGAAGGACGTTAAAACCTCAGGAAATAAGAAACTGTGTTTATCATGGAGATTTTAATAAACTCTTGTTTGAGTTAAATAAAGAGGAGTTATGGAGGGTAGTACTTGGTTCGCAGCAGGAAGATAGTAGAATGGCGGACGTAGAACTAATTTTGCGCTTTTTTGCGTTTGTAGATATTATTTCAAGGGACGAAATTCATCAGAATCAGATTATACTAAGTAAGTATCTGAATGATTACATGAGTGATTATAGAACATTGCGTGAAGTAGATTATAAAGCTAAGAAAGAAATTTTTATCAATACTATTTGCTATTTACATAATTCTTTAGGGGATAATGTTTTTAGAACATTTAAGCGTAAAGAATCTGAAATAAAGTGGGCCAAAAAAGTTAATCCAGTTATTTTTGATGCAGTATGTTCAGCTACGGTTTATGTGAAGAAAAACGGGGGGAATAAATCAGAGATTACAAAAGATAGATATATAAAGTTATTAGATGATGAAAAATTTAGAGACTCAATTACAAATAGGACAACTAACGTAGAAAATATAAAAACAAGAATAGAAAGGGCAGCATTAATTTTGTACGGTGTTGAAATTGTTTATGAATGAAGATGAGAAAAGGATTTTACATGACTGTGAGTTAGAAATACAGTCAATTAAGTTATGGATAAGTAAGAATAAAATGGATTCAAATATAAAGTTTTTGGTTTCCTATGCAGTGATAAAAGCTACAGGTAGTATAGAGATTGTTTTTAAATCTATGATTAATACATTTTTAGCTCAGAATTGTATTGATGAAACTAAAAGATATTTAGAAACACAGATTGTTGATAGTTCAGTGAATCCTTCGGTAGGTATGATAGAAAGATATTTAGAACGGTTTGATGTAAAAAGAAAAAAACAGTTTTCTAGCTTATTAAAGAATTCACAGGATAAGGGAAATTTAAAAAATCTAGTTACCTTACGGAATAATATTGCGCATGGGCGTACAGCTAATACTACAATAGGTGAAGTTGAAACATACTTTTTGTCAGGAAAACAAGTTTTAGAATTATTGGAAAAGGTATTGATAAATGAAGGTTGAACAAATTGAAAGAATTATTTCTATAAGTTTATACTATATAATTGAAAGTTAAGTTCTAAAGAGGGAAATAGTTTGTACGTTTGAATTTTAAAATATGGATATAATATATGTTTCGCTATTTAGCCATTAAGATCAGAGATTTTATTTAAAATCGTATACGAAAGTTTGTATTACATCATATATTTACTCTTTCTAAGAAGTATACATAATTATTTGATAGCTGTTTGACCTGTCAACTAATAGCTGACAGTTGCCCCTGATTTTTGTATAATGATAAGGTAATAGGCGATACCTTGCAGTAGGTTTCGCTTTCACTATGAATACCAGTAGTTCCCCCTAAGGGATAGGTTTAATAAAGGAGTCAGGTTATGATCAATCGCTACACTCGTGAAGAGATGGGACATATTTGGAGTGAACGTAATGAGTTCGATACGATGTTATTAGTAGAAATATTGGCATCTGAGGCACAAGCGGAATTGGGAATTATCCCGAAGGAAGCGGCGGTAGCGATTCGAGAAAAAGGAAATTTTGAGGTGGACCGTATTCGTGAAATCGAACATGAAACGAATCATGACATCATTTCCTTTGTCACTGCTGTCGGCGAATACGTAGGGCCTGAGTTTGCGAAATACATTCATTTGGGCTTAACGTCTACAGATGTAAAAGATACTGCCTTAGGATACATGATGAAACAAGCTTGTGACTTGTTGTTAAACGGTTTACGCAATTTCCGTGAGGTCTTAGCTCGTCGTGCCGTAGAGTTCAAATATACACCGATGATTGGCCGTACTCACGGTATTCATGGAGAACCTATCACATTTGGTGTGAAGCTAGTGAACTGGATGTCTGAAATCGACCGTGACATTGCTCGTTTAGAACAAGCTCGCCAATCTGTAGCGGTAGGTAAATTGTCTGGTGCTGTAGGCACGTACTCTAACATTGATCCATTCGTAGAACAATATGTATGTGAAAAATTGGGCCTAGAACCTGTGAAAGTAGCGACTCAAGTGGTATCTCGTGATCGTCATGCAGAATTGTTGTCCATGATTTCTGTCATCGGGGGTACCTTAGATCGTATCGCTTTAGAAATTCGTCATTTGCAACGTACAGAAGTGCGTGAAGCGGAAGAGTATTTCAGCCCGAAACAAAAGGGATCTTCTGCGATGCCACATAAACGCAATCCTATCACTTGCGAAAGAATCTGTGGCTTAGCACGAATCTTGCGTGGTCATGCGCAAGCGGCTTTTGAAGATCAAGCCTTATGGCATGAACGCGACATTTCTCACAGCTCTGTAGAACGAGTGATTTTGCCAGATGCAACCATCACATTGGATTATATGATTCACTTAGCAACACGTACAGTGGATAAATTGTTAGTGTATCCAGAAAATATGATGAAAAACTTGAACTTAACAGGTGGTCTTGTATTTAGCCAGACAATTTTAACACATTTAGTGGATAAGGGCGCTGTTCGTGATGAAGCCTATCGTTGGGTGCAACGGCATGCTATGGCTCGTTGGTTGGAAGGCAAAGATTTTGCTACTGGCTTAAAATCTGATCCAGAGATTGCTAAGTATCTAAGTGCGGAAGAAATCGACGCTTGCTTTGATCCAACACCATTGTTACGCCATGTAGATACGATTATGGCTCGATTTGGATTATAATACTAGAATCAGTAGGGTAGATAGAATGTCATAGGCCATCTATCTACCCTAATACTTTCAATATGTGCTATAATAGATTGTAAATAGCTTTACGTAAGATGCCTATTTACAAGTACGAAATGGTAAATAGAAGAACATTCATAGTGGTTACTTTCACAAAGAAGGACGACCAGCAACATGAAATGTTCAAAGATGTAATGGAGGCAATTCATATGGGAACCAATGTAGCAACAAGTATGGTAATTGGCACACAATGGGGCGACGAAGGTAAAGGTAAAATTGTTGATTATTTATCTGAACGCGCTGATGTAGTGGTACGTAGCCAAGGTGGTAATAATGCAGGTCATACTGTAGTAGTAGATGGCAAATCTTTCGCGTTGCGTCTATTGCCTAGCGGTATTTTGTATGATGATAAAATGAATATCATTGGCACTGGTGTCGTTGTGGACCCTAAAGTATTGTTAGAAGAGATTGCAAACCTTGAAAAAGAAGGTAAAAGTGCAAAATCCTTATATATCTCTGACCGTGCTCACGTGATTTTACCGTATCATAATCGTTTAGATGAAGCGGAAGAATCTGTGAAAGGCGATGCTAAAATCGGTACTACAAAAAATGGTATCGGTCCATGTTATGCAGATAAAGTGAATCGTATTGGTATCCGTATCTGTGATTTAATGGATCCAGTAGTATTCGAGAAAAAACTTAAATTCAACGTAGAATTGAAAAATAAAATGTTAACGGCTGTCTATGGCTTTGAACCAGTTAACTTTGAAGAAATCTTAAAAGATTACTTAGGTTATGCGGAACAATTGCGTCCATTTGTAAAAGATACAAACTTTGCCGTGATTGATGCTATCCAAAGTGGTAAAAAAGTATTGTTCGAAGGGGCACAAGCAACAATGCTTGACCTTGATCATGGTACTTATCCATTCGTAACAAGTTCTCATCCAGTGGCGGGTGGTGCCTCTGTGGGCGCTGGTGTAGGCCCTAACTACTTAAAAAATATCTTTGGTGTAGTAAAAGCGTACTCCACTCGTGTGGGTGAAGGCCCATTCCCATCTGAATTATTAGATGAAACGGGTGAATACCTTCGTCAAACTGGCCATGAGTTCGGCACTGTAACAGGTCGTTCTCGTCGTTGTGGTTGGTTAGACTTGGCAGTTGTATCTTATGGTGCTGCATTGAATAGTTTAGATTATTTAGCAATTACTCGTCTTGATATTCTAGATGGATTAGATGAAGTGAAAATCTGCGTAGGCTATGCACGTAATGGCGAAGCCGTACAAGGTTTCCCTGCTAGTTTGGACGTATTAGCAGAATGTGAACCGGTATACGAAACATTCCCAGGCTGGAAAACTGATATCTCTGGAATCCGTAACTACGAAGAATTACCAGAAGCAGCACGTCGCTATGTAGAACGTATCGCAGAAGTGACAGGTGTAAAAATCGGTATTGTGTCTGTAGGACCTGGCCGTTATCAAACAATTGACTTAGTCAATGTATTTGCATAATATATAAATACATATAATGAAAGAGACTCTATATAGGGTCTCTTTTTTGTAATTTTATAGAAAACAAAGAACTGTTATACCTAAAACAAACTTATATTATGCGAAAAATGCAAGAATAAAAATATGATGATGGTTTAACTAGTATGATCAACAATATATTAATAAAATAGGAATAAAAACTCATTAAATCTATTCTGAGTGGACAATTAGTTAATAAACATACAAAGAATACAACTTATAACGAGAAAAGATATCAATAATGAAGGTATAAAGATTTAAATATAGGAATGTTATCTTGAATCAATGAAAATTAATAGATTTGTATGAGAAGTGTTGATATGAGTGTATTTATTAAGATGAAATAGAGAAAATAATATTCTATAGGATATACTATCTTAGCCATTTAATGAGATGAAATATAACTAATTGCTATAATAAAAATGATTAATTAAGGTTGAATTAAATTGGCAATAGGTGTAAGATGGATATGAAATAGCTACTGTATATTTATATATCTATAGCTACCATGTCGACAATGGTTTTCAATAATTATGTCTATTCATAGTATGCAATAGGAGGCTTTATTATGAATCATTTACACATTGCGTTCTCTCACGATGCTCTACAAGACTTTGAAGATTGCATTACTCGTTTTGCAGTGACTTTAGATCAAACAGATTTTTCTGATGTAGCAGCGATTGTGATTACAGACGCAGATCATGAAGAAGTGTTGAGCAACCCATTGATTGAAGCGCTTCGTATTCCTGTATTCTTAATCAAAAAAGATGCGAACACGACAGTAAAACCTGAGTTCGTAGGCAAAATTACTCGCGTTATCGATGGTAACGAAGTAAACTACGAATTATATGTAAAACAAATTGAAGCAGCAGCTAAAAAATATGAAGAAGAAATGTTACCTCCATTCTTCCGTGCATTAGCTGATTATGTAGAAGACGGCAACTCTCAATTTGACTGTCCAGGTCATCAAGGTGGACAATTCTTTGCTCGTCATCCAGCAGGTCGTGCATTCTATGATTTTTACGGTGAAAACTTATTCCGTAGTGACCTTTGTAACGCAGACGTTAAATTAGGTGACTTATTGATCCATGAAGGTCCAGCATGTGATGCACAACAACATGCAGCACAAGTATATAATGCGGACAAAACATATTTCGTATTAAATGGTACATCTTCTGCGAATAAAATGGTATTGAATGCATTATTGGCTCCTGGGGATATCATTTTATATGATCGCAATAACCATAAATCTATCTCCCATGGTGCATTGGTGCAAGCTGGTGCCACTCCTGTATATTTAGAAACAGCTCGTAACCCATTCGGTTCTATCGGCGGTATCTTGGAACATTGCTTTAATGAAGAATATATCCGTAAATTGGTCGCAGAACAAGATCCTGAAAAAGCAAAAGCTGAACGCCCTATTCGTTTAGCAGTTATTCAATTGGGTACATACGATGGTACTATCTACAATGCTCGTCAAGTAGTAGATAAAATCGGTCACCTTTGCGATTACATCTTGTTTGACTCCGCATGGGTTGGTTATGAACAATTTATCCCAATGATGAAAGATTGCAGTCCATTGTTATTAGAACTTGGTCCTAACGATCCTGGTATCTTGGTAACTCAATCTGTTCATAAACAACAAGCTGGTTTCTCTCAAACTTCTCAAGTACATAAAAAAGACTCCCACATTAAAGGTCAAGATCGCTATGTAAACCATAAACGTTTGAACAACGCATTTATGATGCATGCATCTACATCTCCATTCTATCCACTATTTGCATCCCTAGATATCAACGCTAAAATCCATGAAGGGGAAGCTGGTAAATTATTATGGAAAGATTGCGTAGAAACAGTTATCGATGCTCGTAAAGCAGTTCTCAAAAACTGTAAATACCTTCGTCCACTAGTACCACCAGTTGTAAATGGTAAAAAATGGGAAGATGGCGACACTGCTGCAATGGCTCAAGATGTTAAATACTTCGCGTTCGAGCCAGGTGCAAAATGGCATTCCTTCGAAGGCTATGGTGCAGGTCAATACTTCATCGATCCATGTAAATTCCAATTGATTACACCAGGTATCAATGTAGAAACTGGTGAGTATGAAGACTTCGGTATCCATGCTAATATCTTGGCTAACTATTTACGTGAACATGGTATCATCCCAGAAAAATGTGACTTGAACACAATTTTATTCTTGATGACTCCAGCAGAATCCAAAACAAAAATGGATGATTTGGTAGCACAATTAGTTCGTTTCGAACAATTAATTGAACAAGATGCACCAATGCAAGATGTATTGCCATCGATTTACTACAATAATATCGATAAATACAAAGGCTATACAATCCGCCGTCTATGCCAAGAAATGCATGACTTCTACAAAGATCGCAATGTAAGCGAACTTCAAAAGAAATTATTCTTGCATGAATACTTACCTGAATATGTAAAAACTCCTCAAGAAGCAAACTTTGACTTCGTACGTGGACAAGGTGAACTTGTTCCATTGACAGAAGCGGTTGGTCGTATGGCATTGGAAGGCGCTCTTCCATACCCTCCAGGAGTACTTTGTGTACAACCAGGTGAAAGATGGTCTGAAACTGCTAGAGATTACTTCTTAGCATTAGAAGAAGGTATCAATAAATTACCGGGCTTCGCTCCTGAAATCCAAGGTGTATACATTACAACTCAAGAAGACGGAACTAAAAAAGCCTTCGGTTATGTATTGAAAAAAGAATTTGATAAATAGTTATTAATAATGAGGTAAAGCTAGGAGCTTGCTCCTAGCTGAGCCTTCCTGAGTGAGGTGCCTATGAGCAGCACAAGCGAAAATAAAATGAGTGTATTACAGCTTACGATTTTAACAGCTGTAAACATGATGGGATCCGGTATTATCATGCTTCCAACTAAGTTGGCACAAGTAGGATCCTTGTCAATTGTATCCTGGTTAATTACAGCCGTAGGTTCTATGGCTCTTGCCTATGCCTTTGCAAAAGCAGGTATGTATAGCAAAAAAGGCGGCGGTATGGGTGGCTATTCCGAATATTCCTTCGGTAAGGCTGGTAACTTCATGGCAAACTATACCTATGGGGTATCTCTTTTAATTGCGAACGTAGCCATTGCGATTTCTGCAGTAGGTTATGGCGCAACATTCTTAGATGCGAACTTATCTCCATTTACAACAGCCATGTGGACAATTGCTACATTATGGTTAGCAACAGTTCTTAACTTTGGTGGTGCTAGTATCACAGGTCGTGTATCTAGCTTTACTGTATGGGGCGTTATCGGTCCTGTATTCGTTATCTCCACTGCAGGTTGGTATTTCTTCTCCGGTCATTTATACATGGATAACTGGAATGTAAATAACTTACCATTTAGTGAAGCAGCAACTAACTCCATTGCTATGACATTGTGGGCATTCTTAGGCTTAGAATCTGCAGCAGCTAACTCTGATGCAGTTGATAATCCTGAAAAGAACGTACCAATTGCCGTACTTGGTGGTACATTAGGGGCAGCTATTATCTACGTATTATCTACTAATATTATGTTTGGTCTTGTGCCAGCAAGTGAGTTAGTAAGTAGCTCTGCTCCATTCGGTTTAGCATTTGCTACAATGTTCACTCCAACAGTTGGTAAAATCGTTATGGGCTTGATGGTTATGTCTTGTTTCGGTTCCTTACTTGGTTGGCAGTTTACAATTGCAAACGTATTCAAACAATCTGCTGATGAAGGTTTATTCCCTAAATTATTCAGTAAAATTACATCTAAAGATGCTCCAGTAGTTGGTATGGTTACAATTACAATCATTCAATCCTTGCTAGCATTGATGACAATGTCTGAATCTTTGAATGAGCAATTCGAAGTATTAGTTAACCTTGCGGTAGTAACTAATATCATTCCTTACTTATTGTCCATGGCAGCGATTATCGTTATCTTGAAATCTGCTGGACGTGCAGGTGGCGAATTAAGCGGTACTACATTTATCGCGTTCATTGGTTCCTTATATAGCTTATATGCTCTATATGCATCTGGCTTAGAAGCAATGACATATGGTTCTATCGTAACATTCGTAGGCTGGACATTATACGGATTTATCTCTGATAAATTTGACTTAGAAAAACAATCTTAATTTGTTGTATGACGTCTAGATAGGGGCCGCATATCATAAAACATGTAGTTATGTTACGTGATAAAGCGGATCAATATAGACTTGAAGTATTCATAAGATAGTTAGAAATGGTGTATCATACTTGTGTGATACACCATTTTTTTATATACTTGTATATAAGTGTATGTAACTATTTCATAGCGTGTAGACCCGATATCATGCCTATAGGCTATAAAATAGTTGGTTTTGAACGTACATGGGCTTCTTAGTTGTATCCATGTATAGTTGAAGCGTTTTTGTAAGATGCCTAAAAAGGAGATATAAAAGTATATGATGATTCAAGATAAACATGCAGTAGAGCAGAGGCTGTTGCTTCAATCTGCTATATTGATGTCATTTGTTGCTATTGGTGGCACCATGATGGGTGTATTTAGTGGTTCTAGTGCTATTTTGCTAGATGGGGTTGTATCATTCATCGCTGTTATTATCAAAGTGATGATGATCATTACGTCACGTCTTGTTTCTAATGAAACGAGTAAGCGCTTTCAGTTTGGATATTGGCAGTTTGAGCCATTAGTATTGATTGCAGAGGGTAGTTTTACATTACTGATCGTAAGCTATGCTTTCTTGTCTGGTTTGACAGATTTATTAGGTGGAGGCCGTGCTGTTCATGTAGGGCCAGCCATTATTTATGCAACGGTATTTACTATTGCTGATACGGCATATTATTTATATGTACATCAACAAAATAAAAAGCTACAATCAAATCTTGTGAAGTTTGATAATATTAGTTGGTCTATCGATGCTATGTTAGAAGCTGGTATTCTAGTGAGCTTCTTGGTAGCGTTTGGTTTAGAGCGATTCGGCTATGGTGAATGGGCTGTCTATGTCGACCCGATTGTATTGATTATTTTGTCCTTACAAATGATGCCATCAGCATTGAAGATTATTATTCCATCTGTCAAACAAATTATGGGGGTTGCTCCTTTAAAACTACATAATCGGATTCAATTCATAATGGATTCTTTCATGCAAAAATATAAATTTAAAGATTATGTATCAAGCGTACAAGCTTATGGTAATGTAAAGATGATTGAAATTGATATTTTGATTCCGAAAAACTTTGCTAAACAAACAATTGTCGAACTTGATGAAATACGAAATGAAATTGATTTAGCCATCGGTGGTGACCCGAATGAAAAATGGGTAACCATTACGTTTACATCTACAAAAAAATGGATGGCAAAAGATTATTTATTAGATGAAGATGATGATGAATAATGGGGTAAAGTCCATATCAACAAGGAGAGCACAGTGGATTATTTATTGAACTTTATGGAAACTTATGGATACCTTGCCATGTTCGTGACAATGGTATTAGAGAATGCAAATATTCCAATTCCAAGTGAGATTATTTTGGGCTTTGCAGGATATCTGGTATTCCAAGGTGTATTTGATTTAAATACAGCTATTATCGTAGGGGTTATTGCTGGTATTGTAGGGTCTATTCTGTCCTATTGGCTGGGAGAATATGGTGGTCGTCCTGTATTAATGAAATATGGGAAATATATTTTATTTAATGAAGATAAGTTTGGGGCTGCAGAGAAATTGTTCAATCGATACGGTGGGGCAGCAGTCTTTATTGGCCGATTGCTGCCAGGTGTACGTACATTCATTTCTTTCCCTGCAGGTGTTGCAAGATATCCAATGATGCCATTTATTATTTGGACAACCTTAGGGACTATTCCGTGGACAATTTTGCTAGTTTGGTTGGGAATGAAACTAGGAGAGCATTGGAAAGATGTGATTGAATATAACCATGAGCTGCTATTGGTGATGATTGCAGTCTTTGTGGTACTGGCTGTTTTCTATGGTATTAAGCTATGGAAGAAACGAAAACAAAAATAGGAGGAACCTATGAAACTACATCGACTCACCTATATAGTATGGATATGTTTTCTAGGTATGTATATGCTAGGCAATCATTTGTTGCCAGTTACTGACCCAGTGGAATCAAACTATGCATTGACTGCTAAAGAAATGGTATTGTCTGGTAATTGGCTATCACCACAAATTTATGGTCACTTTTGGTATGATAAGCCCATCATGATTTATTGGCTATTAGCCCTTTCTTATTCTGTGTTTGGCTTTACAGATTTTGCATCGAGGTTTCCATCGGCCCTATTTGGAGCGTTGTCAGTGGCCTTTTTATACCAAGGTGTACGGACCATATCGGGACGTAAGCTATTAGCATTAGGCGCAGCTTGTATCATGGGAACTTCCCTCATATTTTGGGTGATGGCACATGGTATCGTAACAGATATGGTACTATTGTTTGCCACAGTGGGTATTTTTTACTATGCCTATCGAGGGCTTATGACCCATAATCCATGGCGCATGGCCGCAGCGTATGCGTTTTCTGGGATAGCAGTACTCACGAAAGGACCTGTAGGGTTAGTGTTGCCAGGCATTTTATTCTTAGTATATGCAGGGATACGCCGTTCATGGTCGATGGTGAAAGCTCTATTTCCTTGGCAGGGGATATTGGCGTTTATTCTCATTGTCTTACCATGGTATGGCTATATGTATAGTGCACATGGTATGGATTTCATCAATGGATTCTTGGGATTGCATAATGTGACGAGAGCGACCCAATCGGAACATCCAGAAGTGAATCATTGGTGGTATTACTTACCGATATTCTTAGGTGGGTCTTTACCTTGGACGGGGGCTATTCTATACGGCATGTATCAGGGATGGCAAAAGAAGCCATCTTCTTATATATATTCTATGATCTTGGGTTGGGGAACGGTCCTGTTTTATACAGTTATGGCTACGAAATATCCGACCTATGCCTTTATATCTGTGATACCCTTTAGCTTTATTGGCTCATGGGGATTGATTAAAATGATGCGAAGTGATGCATCACGTCGCCTATGGTGGTGGCTATTAGGACCGACCTTTGTCCTTTGGTGGGCTTTGGGGATTGGATCCTTTTATGCACCGTGGGGATTTTGGTGGATATTACGTGCTTTAGTAGTAGGCTTTACGTTATTTTTGTTGGGGTGCTATTGGTACCGAAAACGTATTATGATTCCTATTACTGTTGGTGTAGGAACCCTTGCTATCTTAGGGATTGTGCTGATGGAAGCATTAGTGCCATTTCTAGCAATACGGTCTTCTGTGACATATCATCAACATATTGCATCCTATCAAGGCGCTATGTATTACTATGGTGATTATGCAACATCGATTCCGTACTATCTTGATAAAACGCCAGTTCGCGTCTATGGAGATGACGAGGATGCATCGTCTAAGGAATTGCGTAGTGATAAGTGGAAAGGTAAAGATGTGATGCCTCAAATGCCACGATCGGAGTTCTTTCGCCGTGTGAAAGCAGGGGAAGACTTGTTGATCATTACGAATATGAATGATGCAAATACGTTGAAAGCCTCGGAAGTGGGCCCATTGTTGCATCGAGAAGATGTAACGGATAAAGTAGCTATTTTGCGAACTAAGTAAAGGAATGACTATGTCAGTAGAACGGTTTATAAAACGATTGCAAGCCTTTTCGGCGCCGCAAGTATTCAATCCTTGGAAAGATTATGATGAGCGATATGATATACATAAGCGATCGAGTTTGATTCGGCGCCGTCAATTATCGGCCTATTTGGAAGAACGCATTGGAAAAGCTAACATACTGATTATAGCGGAAGCAGTAGGCTATCAAGGTGGGCGCTTTACGGGGATTGCTATGACCTGTGAAAGAATGCTCTTAGGATTTCATCCGACAGTGTCTCCATCTATGGTATTTTCCGGTCTGGATCCAGTGCGGACGAGCGATGGAAACAGTGCATGTATAACGAAGCAAACGCAACGAGAAAAAGGGTTTAATGAACCTACTGATTCTGTGGTCTGGAATGCTATGTTAGATGCAAATATGGATCCTTATGAAGTCGTCTTGTGGAATATCTTTCCCTTTCATCCTTATAAAGGGGATGATGGATTGACGAATCGAACGCCTACCAAAGAAGAATTAGATCAAGGATGGGCATATACATCAGAGCTGATGAAGCTATTCCCGGATGCCCAGATTCTTGGGGTCGGACAGAAATCGAGCCAAACCTTGCAGGACTATGGTGTGAACGTACAAGCTACGTTACGCCACCCCGCTAATGGAGGGGCAGGTTTATATAAGCAACAATTTAAAGAGTTTTGTGAAACATTGTAGATATAAATCTGTATCATTTATAAAAATAGAAGAAAAATCCGCATTACTGCTAACAACAGATCTGTGTTAATGTTCTTAGTAAGTAATGCGGATTTTTTTAATGGTTGTTGTATTGCAAAACCGTAACATAGTGATTTAGAATCGACAACATTATAGTTTTGTTACTGTTGGTAGTTTTTGTAGTGTTTCAATCACTGTTTGTAAGTCTTGTTGTGTATGCGAAGCGGTTACGGTTAAGCGTAATCGTCCTGTGTTAACTGGGACGGTTGGTGGACGGATGGCACTGAGTATGATGCGGTGTTCTTCGCAGATTCGACTAGCGCTGAGTGTATCTTCGTTGGATCCTATAATAATGGGGAAGATAGGTGTATCTGCGGTGCTAGGGATGCCTAAGGAACGCAGGGCATGGTGCATATACTCCGTATTACTGCGGAGATTGGCATACACACTGGGATCATCCTCTAATACTTCCAAAGCTCCAATGCTAGCGCCTATATCAGCAGGTGATAAGGCAGTGGCAAAGATGAAAGGACGACTGTGATTGATGATATACTCAATCATCGTTTGGCTACCACAGACGTAGCCACCGATGGCACCCAAGGCCTTACTCATGGTGCCAGTGGTGATGATACGAGGGCTTTCACAGTGAAAGTGATGTGCTGTACCACGGGCATCGCCAATCACACCGGTGGCGTGGGCATCATCTACGATGAGAAGCGCATCATATCGATTGGCTAGGTCTAATAGCTCAGGCAGAGGGGCCAAATCGCCGTCCATACTAAATACTCCATCGGTAATGATGAAGCGCATCGAGGATGCAGCAGAGTTCTGGAGCATGGCTTCCAACGTTGCTAGGTCCTTGTGAGGATAGACTTTCACGGTAGCGCCACTAAGACGGCAGCCATCGATGAGGCTGGCGTGATTCCATTGGTCACTAAAAATCATATCACCTGGTTTAGCAAGGGCTGTAATCGTGCCTAGATTTGCCATAAATCCGGCGGTGAAAGTAAGCGTTGCTTCTGTATCTTTCCACGCAGCAAGTTTAGTTTCTAATTCTTCAAATAAGGGAAAGGATCCAGAGGTAAGGCGCGCACCACCAGAGCCAGTGCCATAGGTGTCTACCGCATGTTTAGCTCGCGCTTGTACATGTGGATGATGAGTGAGTCCTAAATAATTGTTAGAAGCCATCATTAAATAGGTGCTACCATGATAGATAACATGGGTTGCATCTACTGGTGTATAGGTGCGAGGAGAGCGAAACTGAGCTTCCTCTTGACGCTGCGATAAGGCAGCTCGATAACGTTGAAACATACAACTACCCTTTCGTAGTCACCCAAGTGGGTGTAGAAGTTAAATAGGTAATGAGCTCTTCCAATGGGGTATGGGGAGCTATAAAAAATACACGACCACCGATAGGGCTGCCATAGTCTTTCATAGGACTGAGGCGATGATAGGTGTTGCCATAGGACACGTAGCCTGTGGTGTAATCTGGATCGTCGGACCAACAGAGTTCCCCTACAATATGAGGAGAGGCCAATACTTTACTAGCCAAAATGAGGGCTTCCCTAGAATGCATAGAGGAACAATGGTGCGATTGCAGATGTTGATGGATATCTTCTTCTCGTTCTGCATCCATACGAGATACACGAACTGTCTGCGGATGTATGTTTCCTGTATCTGCTTGCACTAACCAAGCGCCACTGATAGCTTCCGTATTTTGTTGTAATTGATGAAAGGCTGTAGTAATGGACTGGTCGGAGATATGGGCATTCTGCAATAAGGATGTCGCCATAGCATGGGCTTCAGAAATGGAACTAGCCTCTGTTGTTTTGATGGAAAGAGCGGGGACTTTCACCACCGAGGTATCGGGAATTTCATCAATTTGTAGGTTGATGAAATCAGATCGGCCTTTGCTATGGTGAAGGGCACGCTCTAAAAATTCTTGGGATACCTTAGTAAGATTCTCCAAGGAGACCAATCGCTCTGCTCCGGAAATAGGCTGGCCGCCTTTCTCATGAGGACCACCTTGGGCAGAGCGCATACGAATACTATATACCATGAGATCTTACCCTTGTTTTACTTTCATAGTCGTTGCCTTAGCAAGTCGAGGTAAGCGGCGGAAGATGCCTACAAAGAGAGGGCTGACGATGACTGTAAAGATCATGCCTGGTACGGCTGCGATGAGCATAGGGATGACCATTTTTCCAAAGGACAAGCCAATTGTAATGCGGGCAATGGCAGAGGCAATGGGACCAGAAACAAGAATCGACCACATACGGTTCTTACCGACCCATAAAATGAAACCTACGATGAGGCGGAATTGCATAGCAATGGCCACATTTAGCAAATTTTGCGTGCCTAATACTAAACCGATGGTGCTAGATAAACAGCCGCAAATGATGTACTTGCGAAATCCAAAGGCAGCACAGATAGCGACAGCCAGTGGAGCTGACAACTGAAATTCTACGCCAGGGATGATATTGGGGATTTTCAACCCTCCAAGGATTGTCATCATCGCCGTTAAGATACCGATTTCAGCAATACTGTGGATACTTACTTTGTTCATAACATAACCTCCTAATTGTAAACTTAGAAAAACTTTACTTCGTTTACATTATAAAACTAGAATGCGTAAAGTGCAACGTTGAATTGCAAATTTTTGGAGCTGAATTATAAGGGCCTTAGTTGATTAGAAAAGATAGAGTATAGTATAATTAAAGTAATTATTTTGATCGGCTTATGAACCCACCGGGTTCCACCAGAACTCACAGTGCTTAAGCATATATGGTAGGTATATGTTTAGCTGTGTAGAAAAATGTGACATAGATAGTGAGAAAAGTTTCTCACAGTGTTTTGCTATACCAATACAGACAGGAATAGATATCTATTTGTGCTTACATGCCGATACATGCTCAACCATCGGTGGATGGGATTATATAGTCATGGACTATGGTAGTATGTATAGACAGTACAACTATAGTCCCGTAGGAGGAAATTTTGAATATACAAGAAGAAAGAACGACTTTGACTGCGACAGCAGGAGAAGGCACACAACAACGTCAACGTCCAACCACTCGTACACGACGCACAACAGGACAAAACCGTCGTGTCACTGTGAAAGCAGAAGGTGATAGAGAACGAGCTCCACGTCAACGAGTGCAAGGTGAAGGGGCAGAACGTCGTCAAGGGAATCGTGGACCTCGCCGACCACAACGGACGAATACAAGTGTGGAAAAGCAAGAACAAACATCACGTACTCATGTGCGTAAAGATAAATTACAAATTATCCCATTAGGTGGGTTAGGGGAAATTGGCAAGAACATGACCATTTTCCAATATGGTGATGATATCGTTGTGTTAGATGCAGGCTTGGCATTCCCTGAGAATGATATGCTCGGCGTTGACATCGTAATTCCTGATATGACGTACTTAATCGAAAATAAAGATAAAGTGCGCGCCGTTGTGATTACACATGGTCACGAAGACCATATCGGTTCCTTGGCATATTTATTAAAAGAAATTAATGTACCTGTATATGCGACGAACTTAGTGTGTGGCTTGATTGAAGGTAAATTAAAAGAACATCATGTAAAGGCTAAAAAATTACAAATCGTAAAAGCTGGAGACGAATTTAAAATTGGATGCTTTAAGGTTGGCTTTATCCAAACGAACCATTCCATTCCAGATGCGTGTGCAATTTTCTTAGAAACACCAGTAGGTACTGTTGTACATACAGGTGACTTCAAAGTGGACCAAACACCGGTGGATGGTAAATTGATGGACGTTCATAAATTTGCTGAACTGGGGAATAAAGGCGTATTGGCATTAATGTCCGATTCTACGAATGTAGAAAAACCTGGGTTTACTCCATCTGAAAGTTCCGTAGGGCCAGCGATCATGCGTGCTGTAGCAGAAGCTACAGGTCGTGTTATCCTAGCTACGTTTGCATCTAACGTATCTCGTTTACAACAAGCCATTGATGCAGCGGTAGCCACAAAACGTAAAGTAGTGGTGCTAGGTCGTTCCATGGTAAATGTGACAGAAATCGCTCAAGAGCGTGGATACTTGACTGTGCCAGAAGGTACGATTATTGGCGATGATGAAATGAATCGTTATCGTGCCGATGAAATCATGATCTTAACGACAGGATCCCAAGGGGAACCAATGGCTGGCTTATCTCGCATGTCTACCAACAATCACCGCACCGTAGAGATTACCCCTAATGATACAGTGATTATTTCTGCGACACCTATTCCAGGTAATGAAGCAGCAGTAGGTCGTACGATCGATAACTTGTTGCGCCAAGGCGCTCATGTAGTATATGGTAAAGATCGTGGCATCCACGTATCTGGCCATGGTAGCCAAGAAGATTTAAAAACTATGCTAAATCTAGTGCGTCCTAAATTCTTTATCCCTGTTCATGGTGAATACCGCATGTTAAAAAAACATGGTGAGCTAGCTGTATCTATGGGTATCGTAAAACCTAGCAATGTACTCGTAGGTGATAATGGACAAATCTTCGAATTCACTACACGTACAGGTCGATTGGCAGGCCGTGTGCCAGCGGGCAAAGTCTTTGTTGATGGATTAGGCGTAGGTGATGTAGGTAATATCGTTATCCGCGATCGTCAACAATTGGCGCAAGAAGGTATGGTTGTAGTTGTTATGGCAATGGACCGTGCATCTGGTACCATCGTAGCAGGACCTGATATGTTATCTCGTGGCTTTGTGTATGTGCGAGATGCAGAAGAATTGTTAAGCGAAGCACAACGTCGTGTGGATGCAGCTGTAGAAAAATGTGAAATGGATCATATCAAAGATTGGACTACGATTAAGACAGTAGTACGTGATACATTAGGTAAATTCTTCTATGAAAAAACACGTCGTCGTCCAATGATTCTACCAATCATTCAAGACGTATAAAGAATATGATATAATAGGCATATGACAACAGTCATATGTCTATTTATTTAGTGATTGAACGGCAGACCTGCAAAGGCATGCGGTGGCCGAGATACTATGGAGTAATCAATATGAATCAAACAAGTAGTCGATCGATTGTAGAATCAGGCTTATTAACGGCCTTGATGATTATCTTTGCTATGATTGGTCTGAGTGTCCCTATGTTAGGGTTCTTTGGATCGATCTTGGTGCCTATGACAATTGCTATTGTAGGCGTACGACATGGACTTCGATGGAGTGTGCTATCTGTGGTAGCTGCAGTCATCGTGATTGCCTTTTTATTGGGCCCATTAACGGCGCTGATTGAAGGGGGAGTCTTTGGTGTTATCGGTATCTTGGTTGGATATGGATTGCGTCAAAAGTGGTCGATTTCAAAGCTTCTGATGTTACCGGCCATTGTGTTGATGATATCTGTGGCGTTTCAATTCTGGGTGTCTGCATGGATGGTACATATGGACCCTGTACAGATGTGGACATCCTTAGAGCAAGAAATAGAAACAAGTATGCGTGAAGTCTATGTGCAGCAAGGCCTCGGTGAAGATCAAGTCAGCCTGGCTATGACAACACTGCAACAGCAAATCGATATTATGAAAAAAGTACTAGTAGCAGGCCTATTCTGTTCTGGCATTGCTATTTCTTATATTATTAACCGATTAACGTATATCGTAGTCAATCGAATTGGTACCTATGATGTACCAGAGATGCCAACGATACAAGGATGGCGTATCCCGGATTGGGCATTGCATCTATTTTTGGTAGGTCTTATTTCTTATTTTGTAAAACAATATGTACCAGGTCTTGAATATATAGGCTATAATTTGATGTATTTAGGTGGTATAATGCTATTTATAAGAGGTTTGTCTTGTGCATGGCGTATTACAAAGACCTATAACCCACCTAAATTCGTACAATGGTTAGTTCTCATTGTATTGTTGTTCATGTCTCAATCTGCAGCTATCTTTGGGGCTATAGATGTATTCATGAATCTAGAAAACCGGTGGAAAAAACGAACTGAGTAATACAAAGGAGGTAGCATGGATATACAAACTGAATACAGTACAATTGAAATTACTGCTGCCGTCATCGTTATTTTGTTATTAGGCATTATATTATATTTAAATTGGCAGCTAGCTATGTTGGCTTTCATCGTAGTCGTGGGGGCCTATATGTTTGTAGGTCGTACGATTCGTAGAGGGCGACATCGTCGGAAGGCGCAATTTGATAGAATGGCAAAGGGGATTACGCAAGCATCGACCTTTGCATTGCAAAATTTACCAGTAGGTATCGTCATTATTGATGAAAATAATGTGATTTGTTGGAGCAATAGTGTATTCAAAGATTGGCTACCTAATGATTCCAATAAAACTATGAAATTAAGTGGATTTATCCCTACCCTTCGGATTGATAAGTATTGGGGTAAATCTGGATTTTTTCATGAGGAGATTGATGGTAAATATTATCGCGTCCTCTATAAAACGTTGGAAGCTCCTAAGTCTAGATATTCCGACGTAGATAGTGATGAACTAGAATCTTACATGGCTTTTTATTTCGATGATATTTCAGATATTGAAAGAGAAAAGAACAACGCTATGGCTATGGTGCCAGCTCTTGGGTTTATCGCAATGGATAATATTGAAGATTTGCGGACAGGTCTCAGCGATATCGAATATACCCAACTGTGGTCAGATATGAATCGATTGATTGTGACGGAAATAGATCAGCACGATGGATTCATTCGCAATGCTACAGAAGATACGTATTCTTTCAGTATTAGTAAAGCAGAAATGCTGAAAATGATGGAGAAAAGGTTTAATCTGTTAGATAAAATACGGGCCTTAACAACCTCGAAGCACATTCCGCCGACCATTAGTATGGGCATTGCTTTGACTACGGATTCTGTGAAAGTACAAGGGGAAAAGGCAAAGGCTGCCTTGGAAATTGCATTGGGCCGTGGTGGTGACCAAGTGTGTGTGTATCACGGGGAAGATGTAAAGTTTTTTGGTGGCAAAACATCGGGGAATGAAAAAAATACTCGTGTACGTGCTCGCGTGGTGTCTCATGCCCTACATGAGATTATGCTAGATTCCGACCGTGTTCTTGTGATGGGGCATGATCGTGAAGATTATGATAGTATTGGCGCCTCTGTAGGGGTAGCAGCCATGGCGAGAGCCTTGCATAAACCTGTGCATATTGCGTTGAGTCCAAACTCGACGGCAGTTCGTAAATTGGTGGAAGTTCTCGTAGATCATCCGGATTTTAAAGGATTAATTATTGATGGGGAAGAAGCGGAGCAATTTGTAACAGATAACACAGTTGTAATTGTTACCGATGTACATAGAACTGAAATGGTAGCGGCTCCAGCGGCTTTGAAAAAGTCAACACGTCGTGTTGTCATCGATCATCATAGACGGGGGTCTGACTTTATTGCCTCTCCATTACTTACGTATTTAGAACCATCTACGTCATCCACCAGTGAGTTGGTGACAGAGTTGATTCAATATTTCCCTGATCATGTGACGATCAAGAATATTGAGGCCAGCGGTTTATATGCGGGTATTGTGGTGGACACTAAGAATTTTGTGGTCCAAACAGGGGCGCGCACCTTTGAAGCGGCTTCTTTCTTGCGGAGATCAGGAGCTGATGTATCGTTGGTTCGACATTTGTTTATGGATAGTTTTGAAGGTATGCGTATGCGTTCAGCTATGTTGGCATCTGCAGAAGAGATTGCGAATATGGCTTTCACAGAAGCACCGGAAAATGCACAAAATGCCACTGTGATTGCGGCACAGACAGGGGATAAATTGATTACCTTGGAAGGCATAGAGGCTAGTTTTGTATTCTATGTACTGCCTGACGGTGGCATTGGTGTGAGCGCAAGGTCGCAAGGGAAAGTCAATGTGCAAGTGATTATGGAAGCTGTCGGTGGCGGAGGTCATCGCACTGTGGCGGGAGCTCAGATTTATAATAAATCTCTGAAAGAGGCCCGCCGTTGGGTGACTGATGTAGCCGTTTCTTATATGACAGAATTACAACGTGAATCTGAGGAGGAATTAGAATGAAAGTAATTTTATTAGAAGATGTAAAAAAAGTTGGTAAAAAAGGCGAAATCGTAGAAGTATCTGAAGCATACGGTCGCAATGTATTAATTAAAAAAGGTGTAGGTCTAGAAGGAACTCCACAAAACTTAAATAATGCAAAACAAAAATTAGGCGCTCAGGCGCATAAGAAACAAGTGGACTCTGATGAAGCTACTGTATTAGCTAGTCAATTGTCTAAAGTGTCTGTTACTGTTCCAGTGAAAATGGGTGATGGTGGTCGCGTATTTGGCTCTGTAACAGGTAAAGACATTTCTGATGCATTACAAGCGCAAGTAAAAGTTGATGTAGATAAAAAGAAAATCGACTTAAAAGAGCCAATCAAAACATTGGGTACTCATGAAGTATTGATTCGCGTGCATCCAGAAATTACAGCTACCATTACTGTAGAAGTAGTAGCAGGGTAATCGAAAGAGGGGCTGAGGCCCCTTTTTTCTATGATAGGAGACAAGTATGGAAGGACGAATACCACCCCATAGTGTGGAAGCAGAGCGGGCTGTCTTAGGGGCGATTCTGCTCAATGAGGATGCCTTTGATACGGTGAGTTCTCTCGTGAAAGCTGAGGACTTTTACCGTGATAATCACAGGGTTATTTACGAAGCACTAGTGACGATAGTCAATAAAAATCGCAGGGCCGATCATATTTTATTAGCAGAAGAATTACGACGATTGCAAAAGTTGGATGCCGTAGGTGGCATTATTTATATCACGTCTTTAACGGCAGATATGTTAGATGTATATAATGTGGAAGAGCATGCGCGTATTATCAGTGAAAAAGCACAATTGCGTCGCCTCATTCATGTAGCCAATTCTCTAGAAGCTATGGCTTATCGGGAAGAAGAAGAGACCGAAGATATTGTCAATAAGGCGGAACAGCTAGTGTTAGATATCAGTGGTGCTACAAGAAGTGAATCTTCCTTTTCCGCCATGAAAGATGTTGTGTATGAGACGGTGAGCCGTATTAGCGAACTACAACAACATAAAGGGATTTTGACAGGGGTTTCTACAGGGTTCCGAGATTTGGATACCCTTACGAGCGGTTTACAAAAGTCAGATCTGATCTTGGTAGCAGCCCGTCCATCCATGGGTAAAACAGCATTTACATTGAATATTGCTCAAAATGTAGCCATGCGCTCTAAAAAGAATGTAGCCTTTTTCTCCTTGGAGATGTCTAAGAGCCAGCTAGTAGCTCGTGTGTTAGCTTCGGTAGCAGGCGTTGATTCTGGCCGGATTCGCAATGGTCAATTGAGCCAAGAAGATTGGGGCAAAGTGGTATCCGTATTGAATGATTTGTCAGAAGCGCCTTTGTACATTGATGACACTTCAGGACTAACTCCACAGCTCATGAAGAAAAAGTTGCGTCGACTTATTCAAGAACATGGTGAACTAGGATTGGTGGTTGTAGACTACATTCAGTTGATGGAAAATGGTGGTAAAAAACTGGCTGACAATCGCCAACAAGAGGTATCTGCTATTTCTCGTCAATTGAAAATAATGGCCAGAGAATTTAATGTACCGCTCATTGCACTTTCACAGTTGAGCCGTGGTGTTGAAAGTCGTGCAGACAAAACGCCGATGTTAAGTGACTTGCGTGAGTCTGGTTCATTGGAGCAGGATGCGGATATTGTAGCATTTTTAAATCGTGAAAACTATCAAGATACAGAAGATACTAGTAGCGGCGTAGAAACACAAGTTA
>CAUSMY010000002.1:0-33490 GCA_963533015.1 uncultured Veillonella sp. | reverse complement strand
CTTACACACCAACAATGCTTGATCAAGGTATCAAAGGCATGATTGGTAAAGGTTCTCGTAAACCAGAAGTTATCGAATCCATGAAGAAAAACGGCGTAACTTACTTTGCAGCCGTTGGTGGTGCAGCAGCTTTGATTGCTAAATCCATTAAAAAATATGATGTTATTGCTTATGCTGACTTAGGTCCAGAAGCTTTGGCAGAATTAACAGTAGAAGATTTCCCAGCAATCGTTGTTATCGATAGCGAAGGAAACGATTTCTACGAAATTGGTCAAGCTCCATACCGTGAAGACGTTTAAAAGTGAGCTTAGAGGCTCTCCTTGGAGAGCCTCTTTTTTAAACATCAAATATTTTATTAAGTTATATTTGTTATTATAATCAATATATTGATGAGGAGATTAATCATGCCAGAATCTAAGTTTGAAGGTACAGTATTAGGGTATATAGGGCACTCTATCTTAGCTAGTTTAATCACTATGTTTACATTAGGGATTGGACTTCCATGGGCTATAGTTATTTTTCAGAAATGGGTATGTCAAAATACTGTTATAGATGGAAGAAGATTATATTTTGATGGAACGGGTGCTCAATTATTTGGGAACTATATTAAATGGTTTTTCCTATCAATAATTACATTAGGAATTTATGGTTTTTGGTTGTTTAATAAAACGACTAATTGGGTTGTAAAACATACGCATTTTGCAAACTAACTTATTAAAGCTGGAACAGTAATTATACTGGGCCAGCTTTTTTTATACACAGTCTGTGTTATAATACAGGTATATAGACATTGTAAGAAAGGAGATACTATGATAGGACTTATCATCAGTGGTATTATGTTGCTCCTCATTGAAATGATGATACCTGGGTTTGGTATTTTTGGCCTAACAGGGCTATTGCTACTTCTCTGGGGCGTCTATGATGGGCTGGGCGGAGGCCCTGTGGCGATGATTACGGTAACGGGGCTTTCAATAGTAGGTGTCATTGTACTGTGGTGGATTATATCTATTTTTCCGAAAACAAAAGTTGGAGACAGATTGACATTGCGCTTACAATCTACTAAGGAAAAAGGGTATGCAAGTCATCCTGATCCAACTGCATGGTTGGGGAAAATAGGGGTGGCAAAAACGGTGTTGCGCCCGGCTGGAACCATTGTGATTGACGATACTTTTTTAGATGTTGTTACAGATGGTGAATTTTATGAACCAGGTACGGAGGTTATCATTGTATCCGTTATGGGTGGTCGTATTGTAGTGCGAGCTGCAGAAAAATAGGAGGAATTATGGAAATTAGCATTGGTAATATTGGATTTGTTATACTTCCGATTGTATTAGTAATTGGGATATCTTTATTTTTACATTTTGTTCCATTAGGACTTTGGATTTCTGCTTTGGCAGCGGGAGTAAAAGTTAGTATTATGACCTTAATTGGTATGCGTCTACGCCGCGTATCACCAGCTCAGATTGTTCTTCCTTTGGTAAAAGCTAATAAAGCAGGTTTGGATGTGACCGTAGATCAATTAGAAGCACATTATTTAGCAGGTGGCGATGTAGATCGTGTAGTAGATGCCTTGATTGCTGCTGAGCGGGCGACTATGGAGTTAACCTTTGAACGTTCTGCTGCTATTGACTTAGCCGGCCGTGATGTATTAGAAGCTGTACAAATGTCGGTAAATCCGAAAGTGATTGAAACACCAATTATCTCTGCAGTAGCAAAAAATGGTATCGAATTAAAAGTTCGTGCTCGTGTGACAGTACGTGCCAACATTGATCGCTTGGTGGGTGGTGCTGGAGAAGCAACGATTATTGCTCGTGTTGGGGAAGGGATTGTTACGACAGTAGGTTCTTCTGAAGAGCATACGGATGTATTAGAAAATCCGGATCATATTTCTCGCACGGTGCTGAATAAAGGCTTAGATGCTGGTACAGCTTTTGAAATCTTATCGATTGATATTGCGGATGTGGATGTAGGACGTAATATTGGTGCCCAATTAATGACAGATCAAGCAGAGGCGGATAAAAAAATTGCCCAAGCTCAGGCAGAAAAACGCCGTGCTATGGCGGTAGCACAAGAACAAGAAATGCGTGCGCATACACAGGAAATGCAAGCGAAAGTAGTAGAAGCTCAAGCAGAAGTGCCAAAAGCGCTATCTCAAGCTTTACGAGAGGGTAACTTAGGCGTTATGGACTACTATTCTATGAATAATATTATGGCGGATACAAAAATGCGTGAAAGCATTTCTGGGGGAGAGTATCAATCAGATATGGATGCGAAAGGCACACATGAGTAAAGGTAAGGAGGTATTTTAGTATGGAGTTTGGTATACTCATATTGATTATCTTAGGGTCCTTTATTTTTAAAAGCAACAAATCTGATTCCACTGAAACGACAAAGCCAATCCCTAGCAAGGATATGACATGGGAAGAGATGGAAGCGTATTATGGAATTACACTTTTACAAGAAGAGAAAGAACCTCTAGAAGTGGAAGCGAATAGTCATACTGATGAACATTTAGAAGCGATGTCTGTAACATACGATCCGGTAGGTCTAGATAGGCAAGAGCGGTCAGTAGATGCAAGTAAGAGTGATACACTAGTGGACAGGGAATCCTTGCGATTAGCGGCTAGGCGTGGCATGGTGTGGTCCATCATATTGGAAGCGCCGAAAGGGCTACCTAGGATGCGACGATGTGGTCGATAAATAGCGCAAGGCATCTTAGACTATACATATAAAGTGAGATACTCGATAGATGTATTATATGGTAATAGAATCATAAAGAAGAGCTGTTATTCAGGATATAGCAATCCCGATGACAGCTCGTTTTCTTATATGTGTTTGTAGGTAAAAAGCGACCCTACTGAGTAGAGTCGCTTTAGTTATTTGTGATTAGAAAGTTTTGATTTCTGTTTCTTCTAAGGAAGCTACGATGGCATCTGCCAATTCTTCAAATAATGGCAATTGTTCATCATGCAATGCACCTTTGATGTCTAATGGAGTGCCTACAATTTCCATGTTGTTGAATTTTTCAGTGAAATACTCAACCATGCGTTTCATAGCGCCGGATGCCCAAGAGTGGTTACCAACGATAGATACTTTATGATTGTGGAAGTTTAATGCTTGTAATTCGTGTAACAAGTTTTCCATAGTTAAATATAAGCCTAGGTTGTATGTTGGTGCCATACATACTAAATGGCTATATTTCCATGCATCAGAGATGATGTAGGAAGGATTTGTCTTAGATACATCGTGGATACGAATATCTGTGACACCGCGTAAGGACAATAGTTTTGCTAATTGTTGTGCCATTTCAGCAGTGTTACCATACATGGAACCGAAAGCGATAACAACGCCTTTTTTCTCTGCGTTATATGTACTCCAGTGCATATATTTATTCACAATGTAAGAGATGCTTTCAGGCGTTCTCCAAATTGGACCATGAAGAGGAGCGATGTTATTGATTTGTAAAGACAAAGCTTTTTTCATTGCGTTTTGTACTTGTGCACCGTACTTACCTACGATATTTGTGTAGTAACGACGCGCTTCGTCTTCGTATAGATGGTCAAAGTCTAATTGATCAGCGAAAATATTGCCGTTGATTGTGCCGAATGTACCGAATGCATCAGCAGAGAATAATGTACCTGTTGTGGATTCGTATGTGCAAGTTACTTCTGGCCAGTGAACCATTGGCATAGTATACGTGTGTAATTTATGATGGCCAAGGTCAATTGTGTCACCCTCTTTTACTTCGTAGTAATTATCAGGAGCAGGGCGGCCATAGAACTGTTCAAAGAAACGGAATGTAGTTTTGTTACCTACCATCTTTACATTTGGATAGCGGTCTAGTAATTCTACTAATGTAGCGCAATGGTCAGGTTCCATATGATTTACAATCAAGTAATCCAATTGGCGGCCATTTAATAAATGTTCTACGTTATCGAAGAACTCTTGACGAATGCTGTCATCTACAGAGTCCACGATACAAGTTTTTTCATCATCAATAAAATAGGAATTGTAGCTTACCCCATGTGGAATTGGAAATAGGTTTTCGAACCGTTCAGTGCTCCAATCGTTGCTACCAATCCAATAAATATGATCAGTCAATTTTTGTGCGCAATGCATAGTTAAATTCCTTTCATACATACGGGGGGATTGTTATGCCCCAGATTTTCTTATCAAATATATATTACTAGTTTATAGGCTATAAAGCAACTGTTTTATCGGTGCTTATAGGAAATTTTAGATATAATTGTCTTACATCATTTGACAACATTTATAAATCTAGGTAAACTTATAAGTAATTATAATAGTTGATTAGAGGGTGAAAGGGTACTTTCACAATAGATATGAGGTCAGTATGTCTGTGTCTGCAGAATTATTGCGCTCCTTTGTGGGCGTAGGTTTGCACCTATCTTTTTCCAAGGCGGCTAAAGCAAGTGGGGTTTCACAATCAGCCATTAGCCAGAGCATTAAGCAATTGGAAAAAGACTTGGGGATTCCCTTGTTTGAAAGGACGACAAAATCAGTAGCATTTACAAAAGCCGGCCGTGAATTGTTTGAGACGGCAGTGGAAGCATTTTCAATGTTAGATAATGGTATTATGCAATTACGAGAACGTCTATCTCGTGAATATAAGAGCTTGCACCTAGCAGCTACTGATACATTGAGTAAATATTTTTTATTGCCTTATTTTAAAATGTGGCAAGAAAAAGACCTTGATATTAGTTTACGCATTACCAATCGACCATCCCGTGAATGTGTGGCTATGGTTGAATCTGGAGAAGCACAGTTAGCAGTCGTTCATGCCTATGAAGGATTATATGATAATAATCATTTAGAGGTTGTTGATTTAGCTGCTGTCCGCGATATTTTTGTGGGCGGGACTACATACAAGGATGATGAAAAGGTTTGGAGCATTGATGATATTTTGGCAGAGCCACTATTAGTACTCACAATGGGGGCTAGTAGCCGAAACTTTTTTGATGCTGTTACCTACAATCGATGTACGAAACCAGCTTTTGAGCTTGGTAGTTTAGAGGTTCTTATCGATTTAGTGGAAATTAACTTGGGCTTGTCCTTAGTGCCAGAAATGGTAGCACGAGATAAAATCCGGAGTGGTTCATTAGTGGAGATACGGACTAATTTGCAAATTCCAGAACGGAGAATTGTATTAGTGCGATCGAGAATGGATGCTTTAACAGAAGGCGTTACGCAATTTATTGATATTTTAGATACAGAAAAACAATAAGGAGGATCATCGTGGAATTATTAAAACAACGTATTGATGCAGAAGGAATTGTATTAAATAATCGAGTATTGAAAGTAGATGGTTTTTTAAATCATCAAATTGATCCCAAGTTATTTGTTCAAATTGGTAAGGAAATTGCAAGACAATTTGCAGATAAGCAAATCGACCGCATTGTTACTATTGAAGCTTCTGGTATTGCTATCGCATTGCAAGTGGCGATTGAATTGGATGTACCATTGGTATTTGCACGTAAGAAAAAATCTATTTTGATGACAGAAGATGTATATCATTCTGTAGTGTATTCGTACACAAAAGAAGAAAATTATGATATTACAATTTCTAAAAAATTCTTACCAGCTGGGGAAAAAGTATTAATTATCGATGACTTCTTGGCCAGTGGTGAAGCAGCTATGGGGCTCGCAAAATTAGTAGAAGGTGCAGGAGATACAGTAGAAGGTATTGCTATTGTTATTGAAAAATCCTTCCAACCTGGCCGTGAACGTTTGGAAAAAGCAGGGTATGATGTGCATTCCTTAGTGCGTATTGCACGCTTTGAAAATGATCATTGTATTTATGTAGACGATGAAACTTGTTAATGAATTGATATTTTATACCAATATATGGTATGATTGTGGTAATGAGTTTTAATTTTAAAAGTGTTAGTAAATGGAGTTAAGACAGTGAATAAAAAAGCAGAATTATTTCAACAGTTTATTGTAGAGAATGAATTAACAAATCTTTTCACGTTGCGTGAGATTGAAAATGACCAATATAATACAGTAGTATTTGATGCTAGTGTAGAATACAATGACATTGTATTCCCATTATTTGTTGTATTAGATGATACACCATTTGGATTTGTGCGTTTAGAAATCGCTGGTGGTCGTTTTACACCTGAGCAACGCAAAGCTACATTAGAGGTGTTGAATCAATTAAATAGTGAATTTAAATGCTTCAAACATTATGTAATGGAAGAAAATGGTTACGAAGCAATTATCCTAGATGTAAGCTTGATGGCAGGAGAAGAAGAGTTTAATCCAGCATTAGTAGCCTATACTATCTTTGAAGTGTTGTATCCACATACTCAAAAAGATTTAACTCGTATCATTGCTGCGTTAGAGAGCGTAAAAGTGGAAGAAGCTCCTGTAGAAGGACAAGAAGCTAAAAAAGAAAGCAAGCCACGCAAAACGACAAAATCTAAAAAAGGTTAATACACAGAGATAATAGCATATGGGGCATTGTGACAAGCAATGCCCCTTTTTTACGAGGTGATATTCATGAATGAAAAGGCGAGAGTATTTGAAGAATTTTTAATCGAAGAAAAAATAACATGTTTTGAAAAACGAGAAGTTGGGGATGATGATCATACAGTTGTGTTTCGATCCTATGTGCAAACTGAGTTGGGTGATATTCCAGTATTCCTATTGTTAGATGATACGATCTATGCTACTATTCGATTTTTAATTGGTGCAGGTGTAGTCACAAAAGAAAATCGTCAAGAGATTCTGACATTTATCAATCGTGAGAATAGCACTTATAAAAGCTTTAAATATTATATTGAAGAAGATGATGATAGCGTATACCTAGATTGTATCAATCAAAGTGCAAACTCTCATTTTGACCCAAGATTGTTATATGTGCTAATGTCTCAAATTGTAGAGTATATTCCAGGAAAAATTGAAACTATAGGAAATATATTTGGTGTTGAACAGTTGCCTCCACCTGAGCATGCACATGAATGATATGATTCTTTTTTACAAAAAGAAATAATATCAATCAAATTATAATTAATAGCAATCAAAAACACTCAGAAAAACATATGTGCAATTGGAGTAAACAATTCAATTCGTGTAATACAATTCAAAAATGTTAAAAAATGTTGATAGATACACAATTCGTGATATGTGAATTCAAATGTATCTATAGCAAATGTACTATGTATCGTGCTATAATAGATGTAGGTTATTTATACTATAGCATCACGTAGTATAAGGGGTGATACAATGGCATTAGGTGAAAATTTAAGACATGCCCGTAAACGAATTGGGCGGAGTCAACTAGATGTGGCTCGTGATATTGGTATTAGTAATGCTGCCCTGTCAAATTATGAAACAGGATATCGAGAGCCTGATTTAGAAACCTTGAAGCGATTAGCTAATTATTACGATGTGACCATTGATGAACTGGCAGGTAACGCAAGTATGGCCAGAGAAATACTCTATGATCTAAGTAGCATTGTAAAAAATGGGCGGATTGCACATAATGGTGTAGAATATGTATTAAGTGATTCACAACGATTAAAATTAAGACGCCAAATTGCACATGCATTTGAAATGTTCAATGAAGGAAAATCTAATTGGTAGGATAAACATGTTATTCTAGAGACGTTTGTGGAATAGCATATCATCGTATAGAAAGCGCAGGGGCTCTCGGGTACGTTTGAGAGTGCAAGTACTGTATCTACAAAATGAAAAGAACAGTTCTATGAAAATAGGACTGTTTTTTTATTGTTCAAGTATATATGATATAATTTACATAAGATTATATACAGGTGGATGCTAAGATATGACAGTCTGTGTATGATATAGAATTAGCAAGTAAGATAGTACATGGTACTATATGAGCGAAAAATTAGGTGATTATGAAATAGAATCGAGAATATGAAAGGATGCTTATGAGTAAACCGATCGTAGTTGTGCCAGGTTTGGTACGTAAAGATGTAGTAGCTTACCTTAGTGAGCATGTGACAGTTCGCCAATGGACTGAAAAAGAAAAGATGCCGAAAGAGGTATTAAAGGAATGGCTTCGTGAAGCGGATGGTTTGTGGAGTATTAATCATTTTACAGTGGATGAAGATCTAGTAAAAGATGCTCCTAATTTAAAGGTCATCGCTCAGGCTTCTGTGGGGTATGATAACATTGATATCGATGCCTTAACAGCACGCCATATTCCGTACGGAAATACGCCTGATGTATTAACGGAAACAACAGCGGAGTTAGCGTTCACATTGATGGCAGCTGCGAGCCGTAGAATTTATGAGAATGCCCAGTTTGTGAAAGATGGAACATGGGTGGAACGACCTTCGAATATAAAAGGCAAAGATTTAAGCCGTATGACATTGGGTATTATTGGCATGGGTAAGATTGGTGTATCTGTATCTCGCAGAGCGCGTGCTTTTGGTATGACAGTGCAGTATCATAATCGAAATCGCCGCAATGATGATAGCTTGCTGATGACGACGTATGTATCATTGGGGAAACTATTAACGACTAGTGATGTCATCTTGGTGATGGCTCCGCTGACAGAGGAAACCTATCATTTAATCGATGCAGAAGCTTTTGAAATGATGAAAGAAACTGCTTTATTTGTCAATGTAGGGCGAGGGAAAATTGTAGATACCGATGCGTTAGTACATGCTCTAGAAACAGGTCAAATCGACTATGCGGCTCTCGATGTGGTGGATCCAGAACCAATTGGTGCGGATCACCCCCTATTAAAAACAGGAAAATGCCTAGTGGTACCACATATCGGGTCTTTCACAGATAGAACTCGGAAGGAAATGGCTATGCTCACAGCCAATAATCTTATAGCCGGTGTACATGGTAAGCCTTTGTTAACCTGTGTCAATGAAAGTGTCAATTATACGGAAATTGAAGAGTAGTAGAGACAACGTAGCCGGTATGATATGAAATACTAGGATTTGCAAGAAATCCATGAAACATGGAGTAGCCTGTGGTATAATAAAATAATGTGCAGAACTTGCACGTGTGTATAATCAATATAAGAGAGGAAGAATCACATGGAATCGAAAGAGACGATGATGAGTACGGAAGAAACAACGCCTCAAACAGTTAACTTTATTGAAGCGATTATTAATACAGACAACGAAGAAAATACCTATGGAAAACGTGTCCACACACGTTTCCCACCAGAACCTAATGGGTATTTGCATATTGGTCATGCAAAATCTATTTGCCTTAACTTTGGGTTGGGTAAATCCTATCATGGCTTAACAAACTTGCGTTTTGATGATACGAATCCGGTTAAGGAAGATGTGGAATATGTAGAATCCATTGAAGAAGATGTAAAATGGTTAGGATTTGAGTGGTATGGGGATGTACATTATGCATCTGACTATTTCGGTAAACTATATGAATATGCTCAAGTGTTGATCAAGAAGGGAAAAGCCTATGTAGATGATCAAACACCAGAAGAAATTCGTGCTACTCGTGGCGATTTTACAACTCCAGGTACGAATAGTCCCTACCGTGATCGTAGTGTAGAAGAAAATTTGCGACTTTTTGAAGAAATGAAAGAAGGCAAATATAAAGATGGGGAAAAAGTATTGCGGGCCAAAATTGACATGGCAGACCCTAATATCGTAATGCGCGATCCTGTGTTATATCGTATTTTACATGCTGATCATCATCGTACAGGTTCTGAATGGAATATTTATCCTATGTATGACTATGCCCATCCAGTATCTGATGCGATTGAACGTATTACTCATTCTGTATGTACCTTAGAATTTGAAGTGCATCGCCCATTGTACAATTGGGTATTAGAAGATTGGGAAGACACGGAAAAACCAAAACAGATTGAATTTGCCCGCTTGAATGTGACAAATATGGTCATGAGTAAACGTAAATTGCGTCAATTGGTTGAATTGAATCTTGTGAGTGGATGGGATGATCCTCGTATGCCGACGATTTCTGGTTTGCGCCGCCGCGGCTATACACCAGAGTCCATTCGTGATTTCTGTGAACGCATTGGCGTAGCAAAAGCAGATAGCATGGTAGAAGTAGGACTATTAGAGTTCTGTATCCGTGAAGATTTGAAATTAAAAGCTCCACGCTACATGGCGGTATTAGATCCTGTGAAAGTTGTCATCACAAATTACCCAGAAGGACAAACAGAAACACTTATTATTGAAAATAATACAGAAAATGAAGCGATGGGGCATCGTGAAGTGACATTTGGTAGAGAAGTGTACATTGAACGTGGTGACTTTATGGAAGAGCCAGTGAAAAAATTCTTCCGCTTAGCACCGGGGAAAGAAGTACGTTTAAAAGGGGCCTACATCATTGAATGTCAATCTGTTGTCAAAGACGCTGATGGCAATATCACTGAAATTCACTGTACATACGACCCAGCTACAAAATCTGGCACAGGATGTCAAAAGAAAGTAAAAGGTATCTTGCATTGGGTGGAGGCATCTACTGCTGTAGATATGGAAGTGCGTCTTTATGACTATCTATTGAAACCAGAAGATGAGGAGACTGCAGATAAAGATTTCTTACAACAGTTGAATCCAAACTCCTTAGAAGTAAAAGCTGCGAAAGGGGAAGCTGCATTCTGTACTACACAAGCAGGGGACCATTATCATTTCTTGCGTACAGGTTATTTTGTAACCGATAAGGATAGCACAGCAGATCATATCGTGATGAATCGTACTGTAGGTATGCGCGATACATGGGCTAAGATGCAAAAGAAATAAGATTAGGCGAATAGTATGATGAAAAAATATAGTATGGTATCCTTAGCGGCAATTGTGGGAATCTTTGCATGGGGAAGTATTGTGCCTGTTGTAGATGCGGCGAATACCTCTACAATCCGATGGCCTAAACATATGGTAGTGCAAGAAGGTAGTAGTCAAAGTATTATTTCTACGGGAATTGCACAGACGTTGGAATCAGGGATGCAACAAATTGGATTCGAAGTGACAAAGTCCTATATGATACTGGATAAGTCTGGAAATAATTACTATTATGCTCGTTATGGGGAAGGTACATTATTGTATGGATTTGGCCCAGATGATGCTGATAGTGCGCATCCATTCCCAACAGGTGAGCGTATGGGGGAGCAGATGGTTCAGGATTACCAAGCGTATATGGAAAGTCACCCAGAACTATTTACTATTGTGACCCCGTTACATGTTGAGGGGAATCGACGCTATCGTGGAGAAGTAATTGTAAATTCTTGGTATAAACAGGCGGAGTACCCACTGTATATGCAAGTAGTATTTACCGTAGAAGGTAGTTACCCGCCACGTGTGCAATACGTATTAACCAGTGTAGATGATGCACATATGCGTGAAACGTTACAATCTATTCTAAAATAAAATAAGACTTCGAGAGATAGGTGTGGCGCATAGCCAATACTATATCTTTCGAAGTTTTTTGTTTACTGTATCTTGCGCCCTATATCTGTGTGTAAGAATTAATGGTATGAATATGGTGGTAGATGAGTGTATTGTTATAGTTAGATTGTATATATAAAAAAGATATAATTGTCTATAATAATGAAAAAAGTTCTCATACTTATTGACATGAGTATAAAATATTTGTATCTATCTTTTGATAGCAAATCCGGATTATCTATTTGCTGTGAGAGCAAGTGTTCTCCCCAAAATACGTAAAAAGGCAGGTACAACAAATGGAATCCATCGAGCAGATTATCGGATATCATTGTGCACCCGCAATTCGAGGTATCAAGGTGGCTAATTTAGTGGCTTTACCTCAACATTTAGGGGCCCATATGATAAAGAAAACAAATGAGTATAATGATAAATTTAATCAAAAAGGACTATTCTTTTATGAATTGTGCCATTGTGAAAAACGAAAATTATTACTCGTATTCCGAGAACGGATGCTTGATGAGTATTTGAGACGACCTGATGTGCTAGCGTTTCTCCAACAGTATGGATATGAATCTTATGAAACATTACAAGAGTGGTTATTACACTTACGTCATCGTATTGAAATGAGCGATGTGTTTCCCCATGAGATAGGCGTATTTTTAGGATATCCTCTAGAGGATGTCAAAGCTTTCATACAATTCCGAGGAGCAGGCTATAAAGTTTGTGGAGATTGGAAAGTATATGGAAACCAAGCGTCTGCTATGCACGCATTTCATTGTTTTCGAATGTGCCGTGACTATTGTCATGCACAATTGAATAAAGGAAAATCTTTAGAGTCTTTGGTTGCCGTAACGGCATGCTAGGAGGTAACATTATGATCGCTGTAATTTATTGGTCTGGAACAGGTAACACAACTGCAATGGCGGAAGCTGTAGGTAAAGGTATCGCTGATGCTGGTCAAGAAGTAGTAGTAAAAGTTGTTTCCGAAATCACTGCTGACGAAGCTGCAGGTTATGAAAAATTAGCATTAGGATGTGCTGATATGGGTGCAGAAGAATTAGAAGATGCAGAATTTGCACCTTTCTATGATGCATTGGAACCAAAATTAGCTGGTAAAAAAGTAGTATTATTCGGCTCTTATGGTTGGGGCGGATCTTGGTTAGATGACTGGGCTGTTCGTGTTGAAGGTGCGAATGGTGTAGTGGTAGATAAATTACCAGTACTAGGTGAACCTGATGATGCAGGCAAAGAACAATGCGAAGCATTGGGTAAAGCACTAGTAAACGCATAATCCAAATATAAGGCATATAACAAATCAATATACTAGCTCTTACTCATAAGAGGTGGATAGGTAGATCTATTCACCTCTTATTTTAGTTTTGCAACCTTCTTGCTAATTCGGAATCGATGACACATTGACCATGCATGTTAAACTTTACTATAATAAAGAAATCATATAGTTATTAGTATAGGAGGTATTGTATGCAAGTATTACAAAATTGGAAATTACATGCTTTGGCTCTTCTCATTACCATCATTGCCGAAATGATTGGGATTCAACGATTTGGAGCTGTGGTATTTTTGCCGCTTCTTTACGCGTTGATCATGGGTCTATTTGTATCGATTCCATCATTAAAAATTTTAACTGTGGAAACTATGGAAAAATCAGCCGATTATCTAGGGATTGCAGTGATGTTGTTAATGGTGAAAGTAGGCTTAGGTATTGGTCCCAACTTGGAAATTTTGTCTACCGCTGGATTGGCTCTTATGTTACAAGAGTTAGGTCATTTCTTTGGTACGATTTTATTTGGTTTGCCAGTGGCATTATTAGTAGGAATGCGCCGTGAAGCGGTGGGTGCTTGTTATTCTGTAGACCGTGAACCTAATGTAGCGATTATCATCGATAAATTTGGCTTTAGTTCTCCTGAGGGTCGTGGTGTTATGGGTATGTATATCTGTGGCGTATTAATTGGTGCTATGTGGGCCTCTGTGCTAGCAGGTTTCTTTGCACAAATGGGCTGGTTCCATCCATTGGCATTGGCTATGGGTGCTGGCGTAGGCAGTGCTAGCATGATGGCTGCTTCTACAGCCCCTATCATTGCGGTATATCCGGATTATGAAGCTCAAATTGCAGCCTTAGCGGGGGCAGCCAATTTATTGACCACTGTATTAGGTGTGTACTTTGGTATCTTCGTATCCTTACCGGTGATGGAAAAAACCTATAATTTCTTTACAGGCCGTACACGTGAACAAGATTTAGCAGAGGAGGGAAAATAAGATGACTATTAGTGAAAAAATTACACAGTTTATCATTGTGATTTGCATTGCAGCCATCATGACGGCTGTAGGTAATATTCTTGATGGCAAGCATCTATTGGGACCAAGTCTTGTGGGAGTCTTTGTCATTGCGGGTTTAGCTATCATTGGTGCCATTATTTCTTATTTGCCATTAGCGAATCGATTTCCTATGGTATTCTGGGTGTCTTTAGTAGGTGTGATTGCATCTTTGCCAGTGATGCCAGGTCAAGCGTGGATTATTGCACAAACAAAAGAAGTAACATTCTTGGCGACTACTACACCAGTATTAGCTTATGCAGGCCTTTCCTTAGGAAAAGATTTAGGTGCCTTCCGTCGTCTATCTTGGAGAATTATTCCAGTAGCGTTAGCGGTAACGGCAGGCACATTTATTTGTGCTGCCGCAATGGCTCATTTTGTATTACATATGCAAGGTGTTATTTAATATTGAATAGATGCATATAGATTGTAGATGCACTTAATAAAAGAGAGTTGATGATTTCCTATCAACTCTCTTTTTGATTTCATGGTACAATAGAGTTTAAGAATGATATATAGATACCTTTTGATGAAGGGTATTTTCATACAATATAAAAGGAGACAGACTATGTTAACAAAAGAAGAAGTAAAACAACGTGTGTGTGATGCCATTGTAGCAGGACAAGATCGATTGCGTGCATTAGCTAGTGCCATTATGGATGAGCCAGAATTGGGTTATAAAGAGCATAAAACATCTCAAAAAGTACAAGATATGTTTACAGATCTGGGGATTCCTTTTACAACGGGTCATGCCATTACAGGTGTGAAAGGACGTTTACAAGGGGGCAAATCCAAAAAAACTGTAGCCATGATTGGTGAACTGGATGCGATTGTGTGTCACCGACATCCAAAGGCAGATCCATTAACTGGAGCAGCCCATTGTTGTGGACATAATGTGCAAATTGCTAATTTATTTGCCGTGGCTATGGGCTTACAAGCGGAAGGTGTTATGGAAGCCTTAGGCGGGGATGTAGTTTTATTTGCAGTCCCAGCAGAAGAGATGATCGAAGTCGATTATCGCAATACATTGCGTGAAAAAGGGACAATCAAATACCTTGGAGGAAAACAACAACTTATCTATGAAGGTGCCTTTGATGATATCCATATGGCTATGCAAATGCATGTGGAAACAGCGGATACACCTACAGGAGAAATGAATTTGGGGAGTACCTCCAATGGATTTGTGGCGAAACTGATCGAATACCACGGTAAAATTGCACATGCAGCGGCAGCTCCTCATGAAGGGATTAATGCATTAAATGCAGCCTTGATGGGGGTAATGGGGGTACATGCCATTCGTGAGACTTTCAAAGAAAGTGATTACTTCCGTTTCCATCCTATCATTAATCAAGGGGGAACCTTAGTAAATTGCGTGCCAGATTATGTGCAAGTAGAAAGCTATGTGCGTGCGTCGAATGTACAAGCGATTGTGGATGGCAATCAACGAGTGAACCGTGCCTTGAAAGCTGGCGGCGATGCAGTGGGGGCTACTTGTGTTATCCATGATTTACCAGGCTATTTGCCGATGCGTGATAATCCAGATATGAACAATTTGTTGCGGGCTAACTCAGAACCGTTATTTGGTGCAGACAATGTACGTCAAAGGGTGCATATGACAGCAAGTACCGACATGGGTGATGTATCCCATTTAATGCCTGTCATTCATCCTTGGGTGGGGTGTATTGAAGGAGTGCTTCATAGTGCGGAATACAATATCACCGTACCAGACGTAGCCTATATTAAAACGGCCCAAGCATTAGCAATGACTATTGTGGATTTATTATATGATAAGGCGCAGGTGGCGGAAGAGATTCTAGAAAACTTTGAAGCTCCGTTAACGAAAGAAACGTATATTGAATTATTAGATTCTATCGCTAGTGGAAAATAGAAAAAATTCTCATATCTAAAATAGTCGATGTATGATATACTATATATCAAAGAATAAAGATTATCCATTAGTTTAGAAAGGATGACGTAAATGAAACAATATGATGTAATCGTAATTGGTACTGGTGGTGCTAGTTTAGTGGCTGACGCAGCATTAAAAGCAGGTAAACGTGTAGCTGTTATTGAAAAAACAGGCTTTGGTGGCACTTGTTTAACACGTGGCTGTATTCCAACAAAAGTAATGGTTACGGCAGCGGATGTGGTACATGAAAGCCATGGTTGGAAAAAAATTGGTGTAGAAACTGACACACCGACTCTTAACTGGGATGTAGTTAGTGAACGTGTATGGAAAGCCATCAATAAAAGCGAAGGGGTCAAAGAGTTTTATGAAAGTTTTGACAATGCTGATGTATACCATGGAGCAGCTACGTTTGTAAGTGATAAAGTATTATATGTAACATTACAAGATGGCACAAAAACAGAAGAAATTACAGCGCCGACTATTATCATTGGTACCGGTGGTCATTCTAAAGTGAATCATGTGGACGGCCTAGAAGAAGCGGGATACATTACAAGTGAGAAACTATTTGGCAATGAATATCCAAAAACACCATATAAACGTTTAGCTGTATTTGGTGGTGGCCCGATCGGCACAGAATTTGCTGGCGTTTTTGCAGCGGCAGGTACAGAAGTGACATTGATCCAACGCAATGTGCGTTTATTACCAAAAGAAGATGAAGCGATTTCTGCTCATATTTTAGAAGAAATGAAAGCTATTGGAGTGAACGTATTAACAGATACTGTATGTGACAATGTACGTGTGGATAATGGTGATAAAGTGATCACTGTGAAAAACCGTACTACTGGTGAAGTATCTGAAATTCGTGTAGATGAAATTTTGGTGGCTACTGGTATTGCTCCGTCTGTAGAAGAGTTGCACCTAGAAAATACGCATATTGAACAATTACCAGGAGGCTGGATTAAAACCAATGAATTTTTAGAAACATCTGTAGAAGGTGTGTATGCCTTAGGTGATGTAAATGGTAATGCAGCATTCCGTCATCGTGCTAACTATGAAGGGGATATTATCTCTCATAACTTATATCGTGCTACGTCTCCAACAGACTATCGTTGGGCGCGCTATGATTTGATTCCTATGGTGACGTTCACATACCCAGAAGTAGGTCGTATTGGTATGACAGAAGCGGAAGCTAAAGAAGCTGGTTATGATGTAGGGGTTGGTATCAACCATTATTCTAACTCTGCGAAAGGCATGGCTCTTGGCATTGATAAAGGCGATGTACATGATGGGTTTATCAAAGTAGTGGTAGACAAAGCTACGAATCGTATATTAGGGGCGCATATCGTGGGACCGCAAGCATCGATCCTGTTCCAACCATATGTACATTTAATGAATAGTGGTGAAGTGAAATTAGTTCCTGTTCATGAAGAAATCGGATCTAGTACAACGAAAGAACTTCGTGCACAAGGATTAACGCGGTACTTGGATCCACAATCTGTTATCTCCATTGGTGAGGCTATGGCTCCACATCCAACGTTGTCAGAAGTATCTATGTGGACGCAAGTGTTCTACGAACATAAATGGTAATCTATTAATTGTGATATATAATAAAGCTGTAGTGATGGGAATACTATCACTGCAGTTTTTTTATACTGTCATATGATGATAATTGATAAGTAGCGGTGCTGCTCATAAAGAAATCGGACATGAGTTTTTTTAAATTATCACATGATGATAATTGATATATTGTGCAGTATTTATAAACAAAATAGATCTATTCTGTATAGGCAGATATGAGTATGATATGAAATGCTAGAAGCGTAAGATAGTATAAAGAAATTACCCTGCCTTATAGTATGAGTATATGACATAGGTTATAAGTATTTTGAAAATTTAAATTCTCAATTAAAAATGTAGTTGATAAAATAAAAATAAAAGTATATAATGAGAAAGTAATTGAGAATACAAAAACCTACAGGGATGTATAAAATGATTCCTGTGAGGATTTCATAAAATATGTAGTAAATTATCAAAAGGAGTATGTATGACAGAAGTATTAATCCGTTTATTTGTAAACAATAAAGATGAAGTAAAAGATATTAGTGTACGCCAACAATATGGTATTATGGCGAGTGTTACTGGTATTGTGGTAAATGTACTAGTTTGTTTAGGGGAATTAATCATTGGTTTTCTTATTGGATCCATCGCTATGATTAGTGATGCCATTCATAATGTAGCTGATGCGGGGGGATCCTTAGTATCCTTTTTGAGTTTTAAATTGTCTGGACGTAAAGCAGATGCAGAGCATCCATACGGACATGGTCGAATGGAATATTTATTATCTATTGGTTTTTCTATATTGCTGTTTGTAGTAGCGGCTCAATTAGGTATTGAAGCGGTAGACCATATTATGAACCCAGAGGTAGTAGAGTTTTCTATGTCTGCATTGGCTGTGATGTTAGGTGCTATGGTGTTAAAAATTTGGCTATCCTTCTTTTTGCGTTCCATTGGGAATCGCATTGATTCTCCTATCTTACGTGCAAACGGGAAAGAAGCTTTATCTGATGTATGGGCTACGGCAGCCATTGCTATCGGCTTATTGTTAGGTGGTATATTCCAGTTGAGCGTAGATGGTTATTTAGGCTTAATCGTTGCGATTATCATTGCAAAAGCCGGCTTTGAAGTGCTGAAAGAAGCGACAGACCGTTTATTGGGATTTGAGCCCAGTGCAGAACGAGTACAAGAGATCATTGAATTTGTAGAATCTAAGCCTGGTATTTTGGGAACTCATGATTTGATGATTCATGATTATGGTCCTGGGCATGAATATGCATCCATCCATGTAGAAGTAGATGCGAAACAAGATGCTATGACTATTCATAACATGGTGGATCGAGTGGAACGATTAGCTTTTAAAGAGTTACAATTAAAATTGACGATCCATATGGACCCTATTGTAGTGAATGAACAAACAGTAGCATTACAACAACGATTGGTGGCGGTGATCCAAGCCTATGATGAAAGCTTTTCTTTGTATGATATCCGCATCGATGTGGAGAATAGAAAGATTGGTTTTGACGTACAAGTACCGCATGATGTGAAATATACGAAAGAGGAACTTTCACAAAAGTTGAGGCAATTAGTGGAAGCCGTATTACCGACTTATGAAGTGAAACCAAATGTAGTGCATGGCTACACTGGAGTATAACAGAATATAGTCTATATATACTAAAGACAAGTTGAGTAAGAGGGCTCAACTTGCCTTTTATGTTTGAGGATGGTTATTGCTGCAGAAAATATAGTACGGAACCATAAAAAATGTTATAAAGAAGATAATAAAAGGACTGGTGCAGATTGTACCAGTCCTTATTAGTGCTTACGTCCATAAGCTATATGTAGTTGTAGATTCTATTGGGCATCCCATACCAAAGAACAAGTAGACCTTTCAAACACTATGTGTAAAGAATACACTTATACTTTATCTGTAGGGTAGCCATTACGTGCATAGTCTACAGCAGCTGTAAATAAAATATCTGTAGAAGAGTTGAGTGCTGTTTCAGTGGAGTCTTGGATGACGCCGATGATGAAGCCAACACCAACAACTTGCATTGCTACGTCGTTAGAAATACCGAATAAGGAACAAGCAAGCGGAATCAATAATAGAGAACCACCAGCTACACCAGATGCACCACATGCGGAAATTGTCGCAATAATGCTAAGCAAGATAGCAGTGGCAATATCAACGTGGATACCTAAGGTAGATACGGCAGCCAATGCCATAACAGTAATTGTGATAGCAGCACCACCCATGTTGATTGTAGCCCCTAAAGGAATAGAAATAGAATATGTATCAGGTGTAATACCCAAACGTTTTGCTAGGTCCATATTCACAGGGATATTAGCGGCGGAACTACGAGTGAAGAATGCAGTCACACCAGACTCACGTAAGCAACGGAATACAAGAGGATATGGATTGCGTTTCATTACGATAGCTACGATGATTGGGTTGATAATCAATGCGACAGCAAACATGCAACCAAGAAGCACTAATAATAATTTACCGTATGTTAGAAGAGCACCTAAGCCATTCTCTCCAATGGATTGAGCCACTAAACCAAGAATACCAAGTGGTGCAAATTTAATGATCCATTGTACAGAGGTAGTAATCGCATCAGAAATGGATGCCATCACATCTTTTGTTTCCGTAGATGCATTGCGTAAAGCAGCACCAAATAATAGAGCCCATCCTAGGATACCGATGTAGTTACCGCCTAAAATTGCTTTTACTGGGTTTTCTACTACGTTTGTTAATAGGGTAGAAAGTACAGCAGTGATACCACTAGGAGGTGCTGTATCTGCAGGAGATGCAGTTAATAACAATGTAGTTGGGAATACGAAACTACCTACAACAGCAATCGCTGCAGAAGCAAATGTACCTACTAAATAGAGTACGATGATGGATCGCATGCCTGTTTTTTGTCCAGAACGATGGCGGCAGATAGCAGAAATTACTAAGAAAAATACTAATACTGGTGCGACACCTTTCAAGGCACCAACGAAGATTGTACCTAATAGTGAAAATTTAACAGCCGCCTCCGGTGCATACACGGCAATCAAGGTGCCGATGATAAGGCCTACGCAGATTTGTTGAATCAGGCTGAACCTATTGATGAAATTAAATAATGCCCTCATAGAAAACTCCTTATACTTATAAATACTTAAAATCGAGTACAAATATCTACTCATAAAAGACATAAGGACATTATAAACGGATTGCTCAGTTTTGGCAAGAGAAAAATATCACATGTTATGGAATATACTTAGCCATTCGTGTATAATGAGTGTCATTAGAGTAACATTGGAGGTAGACCGTGGAATTTAAAACACATGATGATAAAAAAGCCTATGTACAAGATGTCTTTTCTCATATTGCAAAACATTATGATATGATGAACACATTGTTGAGCTTTAACCAGGATGCTCGTTGGCGTAGATTTGCCATAGCACAATTACAGCTATCAGAGGGGATGCGTATCGCAGATATTGCTTGTGGTACATGCATGCTCACAAAGACAGCATTACAAGAAATTCCTTCTCTCCATGTGGAGGGTCTAGATTTTAGTCCGGAAATGTTAGCCGTAGGTCAAGATCGTTTAGAGCGTGAGGGTTATACAGATAGAGTCACGCTAACACAAGGGGATGCGATGGATCTTCCTTATGAAAGTAACTCCTTTGATGGTGCTGTATCTGGATTTGCTTTGCGAAATGTGCCAAGCATTGAACAGACAATTCGAGAAATGAAACGAGTTGTTAAACCAGGTGGGAAAGTAGTCACGTTAGAATTAGCTAAGCCTACTATGTTTGGTTTTAAGCAAGCGTATTATCTATACTTTGAAAAGATCTTGCCTATCTTAGGGAAACTAAGTCGAGATCAATCGTCGTATGCGTGGCTTCCTGAGTCCTTGCGAAGATACGTAGGGCAAGAAGGAGTATTGCAGATTTTTAAAGATGTGGGATTACAAGATGCCACGTATCATGAATTAACGGGTGGTATTGTAGCTGTACACGTAGGAACGGTACCTGAATAGACAGAGACTAGCTTTGGTGAATAAATAAAAAGCTGTCATTCATTGTGAAATGGATGACAGCTTTGTGGTTTCCAATATGTTACTTATTCATGGCCGAAGCGAGTAGGGTTCTTTAACGTAGTATCATACAATTGGTTGACTTTGTCCCAATTGATGATGGTAAAGAAGTTACGGATATACTCAAGGCGACGGTCTTGATATAGTCCGTAATAGGCATGCTCCCATAGATTGATACCTAAGATGGCTGTTTGCATTTCCATGATAGGGTTATCTTCGTTATTAGTAGTTGTGATAGCTAGAGTGTTGTCTGGATTGATCACTAGCCAAGCCCATCCGCTACCAAAGTGTGCCATAGCAGCTTCCGTTAATGCTGTTTGGAATGCTTCGTAGGAGCCAAATGTTTTATTGATAGCTTCCGCGATAGGGCCTTCATACTTTGAAGTATTAGGCTTTGTTAGGATATCCCAGAATAAATTATAGTTTTTATAAGCGCCTCCATACTGACGGACATCTTGACGAATTTCTTTAGGTACATGACTTAAGGCCCCTAATAAACAATCTATATGACCAAATCTAAGATCGGGATGATGTTCTAAGGCGTGATTCAACTTGTTAGTATAAGCTTTGTGGAATTTTTCATATTGAACTTCAAAGCTTGTACAGTCTATAACAGGCTCTAAGAAATCGTAAGAGTAAGGTAAGAGTGGGACTTCAAAATACTTCATAGTAACCTCCTAATGGAAATTTCGATAATGATATATATTATCATAGTTACTATTATAGTAAGATATGGAACTATAAAAGTCAATAAAGTAATCGAACATGACAGATTGAATAAAAGGGCCATAATCTGTATAATAAAGGTATAGAATCAAATAGAGGCGTGTCAATTATTGAAAGGAGTTTTGTATGAAAATGCAAAGTAAATGTTGGATAGTAGGTGCGGCAATCGCAGGTATGATGACATTGGGATACACTGCGTATGCAGCAGCAGATCCTTTGATGTTGCCAGAAAAAGAAGGGCTACAAGCAATTACGGAGATGCAAGCTAAGATTACGGTAGAAAGTCCTAATTGGGAAGTAAAACAAATAGTTGATACCTATACGACATTTGGACAAGAGCATAGCAAGCAATTATTTGAATTGCAAACAAATCAAGTAATAACAGCTGGACAGTTAGATGTATCTAATGTTCTATTCTATATGAATGTTCGTAAGAACTTTTATATTGAAAGCCACCGTTGGAAAAAAGATAGTTATGGACGAAAAGTATTAAATCGATTGTATGATGAATACCAAACATACTTTAATAACCATCGTTTCGTTCCTAAGGATCAAGTAAATGCCTACAAAGAAGGTATTCTAGAGATTTTAGAACGCCACTCTAAAAATGTATATAATGATGAGTTGCGTACGTACATGAATGAAATGGTTATTTTCAGTTTAGAACAAGCCATGAAGGACCATAATCCAACGATTAAAGTGTACACAGGTAAATAATACTTTATCTATACTAGGTAACGATCCAACTTGCAAAGGGGCTGTAACAAAATGTACGTTTTTGCATTTTTGTTACAGCCATTTTTTATTGTGGAAGAAATAAAAGGAATACCAGTATTTAATGAAAGGTATTTTGACAAACTATATAAGTTATGGTTTAATATGAGTAGATTATAATTAGTATAACTTCTTAATGAATGGAGACATGACATGAGTGAAATGGCAAAACAAGTCCATCCTGTGGACGAGATGCTTCCCGTATCAAAGTTGTTTTCCTATGGTCTGCAACATGTGCTAGCAATGTATGCTGGAGCTGTAGCGGTCCCGATTATTTTGGCAAATGCATTAGGATTATCGTCGGCAGACTTAATTCGGCTTATTAATGCGGATCTATTTGCTTGTGGTAGTGCAACGTTGATTCAAACATTAGGGATAGGCCCTGTCGGTGCTAGAATCCCAATGATTCAAGGGGTAACGTTCGCTTCTGTAGCGCCGATGATTATCATTGGTTCAGAACATGGCTTGCCAGCCGTGTATGGTGCGATTATTGTAGCCGGGCTATTTACTTTTTTGATTGCTCCTTATTTTAGTCGTTTGATTCGTTTATTCCCGCCAGTGGTAACGGGAACGATCGTGACGATTATCGGCATTAGTTTAATGCCGGTGGCTATTATGTGGATTGCAGGAGTCAATCCTACTGCTCCTGATTACGCAAGTCCAACAAATTTATGGTTAGCGGGACTTACATTGTTGATTGTTGTCTTAGTGAATCGATTTACAAAAGGCTTTATTAGTAATCTATCGGTTTTGATTGGATTACTGGGTGGCACGCTCATTGCCTATGCCTTAGGTGTTGTTAATTTTCACGAAGTAGGGCAGTCCGATTGGATGGCGTTAGTGACACCATTAGCATTTGGTATGCCAACATTTGATGTTAGTTCTATTATTGCCATGCTAGTCGTTATGTCTGTATGTATGGTAGAAACTACTGGTGATGCTATTGCAATTGGTGAGATTGTAGATAAAAAGATTGATAAAAAGACACTTGGTTCTTGTTTGCAAGCTGATGGATTATCCACATGTATCGGTGGTTTCTTGAACAGTTTCCCCTATACGGCATTTGCACAAAATATAGGATTGATTGCAGTAACCAATGTAAAAAGCCGATTTGTAGTGGCTACATCAGGTATTATTTTGATGATTCTAGGTTTATTCCCTAAATTAGCCGCTGTAGTGGCATCGATTCCAAGTCCTGTATTGGGCGGAGCAGGGATTGCCATGTTTGGTATGATTATTGCTAGTGGTATCCGCTCGCTGGGTAAAGTAGATTATGAAAATAATCATAACTTAATTATTGTAGCATTAAGTATTGGTGTGGCAATGATACCAATTGGAGCCCCTGAGTTCTACCATAATTTCTCTGCAGCAGCAAAAATTATTTTTAAAAGTGGCATTACCTTTGGTAGTATCTTAGCAGTCGTATTGAATGTAGTGTTCAATGGACTGGGCAAAGAAGATACAAATCAATAAAGAGTGTGATAGCTAGCATATGTTACTAGCGTTGAGAAATAAGAGCACGTCCTTTGGCTAATAAATTTTTATTAGAATCTTTGAGGGCGTGTTTTTTGTTATAGCTTTACAAAATAAACATGTTATAATATGAACTATATAGGTAAATTTAAATATACTAATCTAAGGAGATATAATGAGCGCTAAAATTATTGCTATATCAATTAGCAGAGCAAAAGGTCAGAAAAAAACGAATATTCCTGAAGCGGAATTGTTGGTCAATCACGGTATTGAAGGAGATGCACACGCAGGCCCTTGGCATCGCCAATTAAGCTTATTAGGGATTGAAAGTATTGAGCTCATGCGAAAAAGTGGAGCAGATGTGAACCCTGGTGACTTTGCTGAAAATATTACTGTGGAAGGACTAACATTATACCAGTTACCAGTGGGTACTAAGTTAGAGTTAGGCAAGACGATTGTTGAAGTCACACAAATCGGCAAAGAATGTCATCATGGCTGTGAGATTATGCAACAAGTTGGAAGCTGTATTATGCCGACACAAGGTATTTTTGGACGCGTCTTAGAAGGTGGCATCATTCGTGTGGGAGATGCAGTGAGAATTATCGAGGAACAATAAATGCAAGATAGTCAAGGGCGTGTCATTGAATATGCACGCATATCGTTGACCGAAGCCTGCAATTTTTGTTGTACCTATTGTCGGCCTCATGAAATTACGGAGGCTATGGCACCCGTGTTGCCTGCATCTTTTTGGATGTCCGTGTTAGAAGCTTTGTGGTTAGGCGGAGTCAAAGCAGTACGCTTTACCGGTGGGGAACCTCTATTGTATCCACACTTATATGAATTGTTAGAGGCGGTGCAAAAAAAAGGATGGTTTTCTGATGTTTCGATGACTACTAATGGGAGCTTACTTTCACAACAGGCAGAAAAACTATATGCGGCCGGCGTGCGTCGATTGAATATTAGTTTGGATTCCGTAGAAGAAGAAGGGTTTGCACAAGCCGTTGGACGTTCTGGACAATTAGAACGTGTATTGCAAGGAATTGAGGCGGCAAAAACAGCAGGCTTTAAGAATATAAAAATCAATACAGTTGTACAAAAACCTATGTCTGATGAGGAAGTTCGAGTATTGTTACACTATGGTGATACATGGAATGTGGTGTGGCGGTTTATTGAGTATATGCCATTTCAAGGCAAACAGAGCCATGTTCCTACATTTCAAGAATGGAAAGCACAGTTGGAACGTATTGTAGGGGCTCCTCTAGAGCTTGTGACAGATCGATTGGGATTCGGTCCAGCTCAATATTTCCGCTTACCTAGCGGGCAACGCATCGGGTTTATCTTCCCTTTATCTAATCAATACTGTTCTTCTTGTAATCGAATTCGATTTACGGCAGATGGGTATTTGCGATTGTGTTTGCTTCGAGATGAGGATTTGGAACTAAAACGTATGGTGCAACAAGGTGCCGATGCCCAGGCTATATTGCATTGTATAGAGGAGGCCCTGCAAGGACGATACGCAAGTCATGATGGAGAAGCTATTGAGAAGGTGGAACGACCAATGTGGCGCATTGGCGGATAGGAGATATGATGAAAGTAGTATCATTTGGACACTTACAAACTGGTCAAGAAGCAAAATTATTTACATTAGAAAATGACACATTGCGAGTGCAAATCAGCAATTATGGTGCTACCATTGTAGCTGTCTATGATAAAGTATTAGAACGTCATTTGGCGTTGGGCTATGATTCTGTACAGGATTATGAAGTGCGCCATGGACAGTTAGGCGCCACGGTAGGCCGTGTAGCCAATCGCATTGCTAATGCAAACTATACTTGGAATGGAGTGGTCCATCAATTAGAGGCTAATAATGGACCTAATTTATTGCATAGCGGAAAAGGAAATATTGGACATCGACTATGGGATGTAGTGGAAGAAGATTGCTCTGACACAGCAGTACATCTATCTCATACCATTACTTCCGAAGAGGATGGATTCCCAGGAGATCTCTATGTAGAAGCTGTCTTTAGAGTGGTAGAAGAAACACTAGTGGTAACATATGTGTATACAACCTCAGAGGACTCCTTTGTGAATTTGACGAACCATGTATACTTTAATTTACATGGAGAAGGGGACTTATCGGGTCATGTATTAGAACTAGGAGCCCATCAATATATGCCATTTGGGGAATACCAAATTCCACAGCTAGAACCAGCATCAGTAGAAGGAACTCCTTTTGATTTTAGAAAAGGGATGGATCTGCAAAAAGCCTTGGACTATTATGCAGATGTATTACATCCTTACAAAGGTTATGATCATGACTTTGTAACGGCGTCTGTTGATGGGCTGGATACAGAGGATTCTGTTGTGCCATTTGCAGTGTTACAAGCTAAGGATGTAACTGCCGTATTTCATACAGATGGACCACATTTTCAGGTGTATACGGGAAATTGGCTAAATGAGAAAGGTAGAGATCGCCAGTATGGAAGTCATGCGGGGATTGCGATTGAACCTCAATTTGTGCCGAATGATATTAATGTGAACGGTGAAAGCAAAACAAAGGCAGATACAGTTTATGAAAGAACGATAGCCTATTCATTTTTTCACCGGTCATAATATCTTTTAAGAAGGAGACAAGGGTCTTATGAAATCATTTATATACCATAATCCAACAAAAATTGTGTTTGGGAAAGACTGTGTAGTAGAGTCTTTGGCTAGTGAATTAGAACAATATGGGAAACGAGTGCTAGTCACCTATGGTGGTGGAAGCATTAAGAAAAATGGTGTGTATGATACTGTTATCAATGTACTGCAAGAGGCAGGAAAAGAAGTTTTCGAATTAAGTGGTATCATGTCAAATCCACGTACTACAAAAGTACGAGAAGGAATTGCATTGTGTAAAGAACATCAAATCGACTTTATATTGGCTGTAGGTGGTGGCTCTGTTATTGACTGCACAAAGTTCATTGCTGGTGGGGCTAAGTTACCTGATGGTATTGATTTTTGGCAAACCTTCTTTTTAGAGCATCAGCCAGTAACAGAGGCGATTCCTTTTGGTGTTGTGTTGACGATGGCAGCCACAGGTAGTGAAATGAATAATGGCGGTGTCATCACAGATTGGGAAACACAAAAAAAATTAAGCGGCTACGGACCAGCTATCTTCCCGCAATTTTCTATGCTAGACCCAACGTACACATATACTTTGCCAAGAGAACAGGTGGCGTATGGTATTGTAGATATGTTATCTCATTTGATGGAACAATATATGTCGACACCAGATGATGATAATGTAACAGACTCTGCCATTGAAGGGGTGTTTAAAAATATCGTTCGCAATGGACGTAAATCTATGGAGAACCTAGAAGATTATGAAGCAAGGTCCAATATTATGTGGGGAGCTACTTTAGCATTAAATCGTTCTTTAGGGTTAGGCAAAGATCAAGATTGGATGACTCATGCTTTAGAGCATGCCCTATCTGCCTTTTATGATATTCCCCATGGATCGGGCTTGGCCATTATGCATCCAGCCTATTTACGATGGGTTTTGCCAAAGGCTACCAATCGTTTGATGCGCTTTGCTCGTGAAGTATGGGGCATTGAACGTGGAACTATGACAGATGAGGAATATGCGTTAGCAGGGATTGAGGCACTAGAAGCGTACTTCCGTGAAATTGGTGCACCTAGTACGTTGCAAGAAGTAGGGATCCAGAAAGAATCTTTGGGAGCCATTGCAAAGAGTTGTGTACGGTATCCGACTGCCTATAGTAACTTATCAGTAGAAGATGCACAACGAATTTATGAAAGTGTCTTTGAAAAATAAGGGTTTACATTGACATTTCAAGGGAAAATCAGTATAATTATAACCATTGTAAAGAAGAAATTTAAGTAACTTTTTCATATAAGAAGCAGTGTCTAGTGGCACTGTTTTCTGTATATGAAGGAAAAGAAATGGAGAGACATATATGGCAGAGGTAAAAGAAACATTACTTACAGCCGAAGGCTTAAAGAAACTGGAAGAGGAATTAAATCATTATAAATCTGTACGTCGAATTGAAGTAGCTGAACGTATTAAGATTGCCATTTCCTACGGTGATATTTCAGAAAACTCTGAATACGATGATGCAAAAAATGAACAAGCTTTTATTGAAGGCCACATCATTGAATTAGAAAATAAAATCAATACAGCTAAGATCATTGATGAGAATGTGAAAGGCGATACGGTAGCAGTAGGTAGCAAAGTATTGCTATTGGATAAAGAATTTGGCGATGAAGTAGAATATACAATTGTAGGTTCTTCTGAAGCGGATCCTTTCAACAATCGTATTTCTAATGAATCTCCTGTAGGCATGGCCATTTTAGGGAAAACAAAAGGCGATACAGTAGAAGTTAATACACCAGATGGTGTGGTTGCTTTTAAAGTTTTAAGTATTCAATAAGGGTAAGAAACAAAAGGAGGCCCCTCATGAGCGAAGAAAGACAAGTACCTGAACAATTAGATTTGAATGATCAAATGTTGGTACGCCGCGATAAGTTGGCGCAATATGAAGCAGATGGTATTTATCCATTTGGACAACGATTTGTTGTACAACATAAGGCTCTCCAAATTAAGGACGAGTTTCGCGACTTTGATGGTCAACCAGTCGTATTAGCTGGTCGATTGATGACAATTCGTTCTCATGGTAAAACAGCGTTTGCTAATTTACGTGACTTATCTGGTGACATCCAAGTCTATTTCCGTCAAGATGTGATGGGAGAAGACGCTTACAAGTATGTAAAAATGCTTGATATGGGCGATCTAGTAGGTATTGAAGGTCACGTGTTTAAAACACAAAAAGGTGAGATTACAGTCAAAGTTAACAAATTGACTTTACTATCTAAATCACTTCGTCCATTGCCAGAAAAATGGCATGGCCTAAAAGATACAGAGCTTCGTTACCGTCAACGCTATGTAGATTTAATTGTAAATCCAAGTGTTCGTGAAACGTTTGTAAAACGTACGAAAATCGTTGCAAAAATCAGAGAATATTTGAATCGCAATCAATTCATGGAAGTAGAAACTCCTATGATGCATGCGATCCCTGGTGGTGCGGCAGCACGTCCTTTCATTACCCATCATAATGCATTGGACATCGATATCTATATGCGTATTTCTCCAGAGTTATATTTAAAACGTTTGATCGTAGGCGGCTTAGAACGCGTATACGAAATCAACCGTTCTTTCCGTAATGAAGGTGTGTCTATTCGTCATAATCCAGAATTTACTATGATGGAATCCTACCAAGCCTACGGTAACTTTGAAGATGCGATTGCCTTAACAGAAGGTATCGTATCCTATTGTGCGAAAGAAGTACTAGGTACGACAAAAATTAATTACCAAGGTATGGATATTGATTTAACTCCTCCTTGGAATCGTATCACAATGCAAGAAGGTATCAAACAATATACTGGTGAAGACTTTGATGCAGTAGAAACATTGAGCGAAGCTCGTGCTATTGCAGACCGTCTAAATGTAGAGTATGGTGATGCAGATGGCATTGGTAAAATCATGAACCTTTGCTTTGAAGAATATGTAGAAGAAAACTTGATGCAACCAACAGTTGTATATGGACATCCAGTTGAGATTTCTCCATTGGCAAAACAAAATCGTGAGAAACCATTAACAACAGAACGTTTTGAAATCTTCATCTATGGTCGTGAATTAGCTAATGGTTATTCCGAGTTAAATGATCCAATTGATCAAAAACAACGTTTTGAGTCTCAATTGAAAGAACGTGAAGCTGGTGATGATGAAGCGCATCGTATGGATGAAGACTTTGTCACAGCGTTAGAATATGGTTTACCACCAACAGCTGGTTTGGGTATTGGTATTGACCGTCTTGTGATGTTCTTAACTGATTCTGCATCAATTCGCGATGTATTGTTGTTCCCTCTTATGAAACCAGAAGTGGCAAAACAAGAAGAAGCTACAGAAGAATAACATGATGTAATATGAGCGCCTATGATGGAAATCTCATAGTGCATACGCAAGTGGCTAAACTTTGTATGAGTTTAGCCGCTTTTTTGTATCTTCGTAGTGTGTGGGGCATAGTTAGATAAAAACTTACCGCTCGGTACGTGCTGTATGAGGTAGAAAAGTAGTGGCAAATGTGCTAATATTAAAGATAGATTAATGAAGTACTTATATGAATTCTATGAGGTCATGACTATGTTGGATTTAAAATATGTCCGTGATCATATTGACACGGTGCAAGAAAACCTAAATCGTCGCCATACTACGGGCGATTTAGACAGTTTTGTAAAGTTCTACGATGAAAGACGAGCTATCATTCAAGAAGTAGAACAGTTGAAAGCGGTTCGTAATGCAGTAGCCGCTGAAATTAGTCAATTAAAACGAAATAAAGAAAATGCAGATGATAAAATTGTAGAAATGCAACGAGTGGGCGATGAAATTGGCGCTTTAGATGCTAAGTTACGTGAGGTAGAAGCAGAGTTGCAACAAGTCGCTTTAATGTTACCGAATATGTGCGATGCATCTGTACCAGTAGGAGCTGATGAAAATGACAACATCGAGCAACGCCGTTGGGGCACACCTCGTGCTTTTGACTTTGATGTAAAAGCACATTGGGACCTAGGTGAATCCTTGGGTATTTTAGATTTTGAAAGAGCGGCCAAAGAAAGTGGTGCGCGCTTTACAATTTACAAGGGCATTGGTGCTCGCTTAGAACGTGCATTGATTAATTTTATGTTGGATATGCACGGCAGTGCAGGATTCACAGAGATGATGACACCATATATTGTCACTCGTGAAACACTAACGAACACTGGACAATTACCTAAATTTGCGGAAGATATGTATAAAGTGGAAGGAGAAAATTATTTCTTGATTCCAACCGCAGAAGTTACATTAACGAATTACCATGCGAACGAAATTTTAACTGCAGCAGAATTGCCTAAATACTATACTGCATTTACGGCATGTTTCCGTGCAGAAGCAGGTTCCGCTGGTCGAGATACACGTGGACTGATTCGACAACATCAATTCAATAAAGTTGAATTAGTTAAATTTGCTAAACCAGAAGAGTCTTTTGATGAGTTAGAAAGCTTAACAGCACAAGCTGAAAGTATTTTACAAGCTCTAGAATTACCACATCGTGTGATTACACTGTGTACTGGTGATATGGGCTTTGGTTCTGCAAAAACATACGACATTGAAGTGTGGATGCCAAGTCAAGGCGTGTACCGCGAAATCTCTTCTTGCTCTAACATGACTGATTTCCAAGCTCGTCGTGGTAATATCAAGTTCCGTCGTGAACAAAAAGGTAAACCAGAATTTGTACATACATTAAATGGATCTGGCTTAGCCGTAGGCCGTACGGTAGCAGCTATTTTAGAAAATAACCAAGAAGCAGATGGCTCTGTACGTATTCCAACTGCTCTTCAACCGTATATGGGAGGCTTAGCCGTAATTCATCCAGAAGCTTAGAAAGGAGTTTACTATGAAATTCTTTATTGATACAGCTAATTTTGATGATATTAAAGCTGCTTATGAAATGGGCTTTATTGCAGGGGTAACAACAAACCCATCTTTGATTGTCAAAGAAAAACGTGATTTACATGAAGTGATTCAGCAAATTGCAGATCTTGTAGAAGGACCTGTTAGTGCAGAAGTAATTGCGACTATTGCTCCAGAAATGGTGAAAGAAGCACATGAGTTAATTAAATTAGGGGATAATGTAGTTATTAAAGTGCCTATGACAGCAGAAGGGTTAAAAGCTGTTTCTATCCTTTCTAAAGAAGGTATTAAAACGAATGTAACTTTAATTTTCTCTGCTAACCAAGCCTTGTTAGCAGCTCGTGCAGGAGCTACCTATGTCAGTCCTTTTGTGGGCCGTGTAGATGATATTTCTATGGATGGTATTCAATTAATTGAAGATATTGCAGAAATTTTTATGGTTCACAATATTGCTACAGAAATCATTGCAGCTAGCGTACGCACACCAATGCATATGACACAATGTGCAAAAGCTGGCGCACATATTGCTACAGTACCGTTCAATGTGCTACAACAATCTTTAAAACATCCATTGACAGATGCGGGATTAGCACGTTTTCTTGCGGACTGGGAAGCAGCCAATAAATAGTAGACACAAGTGGGAGGATCAAAATGGATCGCACATTAGCGTTAGAATTTGTTCGAGTTACGGAAACAGCAGCATTAAAAAGTGGCCGTTTATGTGGCCGTGGTGCTAAGGATGCAGCGGATCAATTAGCTGTTGATGGCATGCGCCAAACCTTTGATACAGTGCCTATTTCCGGTACAGTTGTCATCGGAGAAGGTGAAATTGATGAAGCGCCAATGTTATACATTGGTGAGCGTGTAGGAGCCGGCGGAGAAGAAGTAGATATCGCTGTAGATCCTATTGAAGGTACAAATCTAATAGCAAAAGGTCAAAATGGTGCGATTGCTGTGTTGGCCATAGCTCCTAAAGGTGGTTTGTTACATGCACCAGATATGTACATGGAAAAACTATGCGTAGGTCCACGTGCCAAAGGTGTGATTGATTTAAATCAATCTATGACAGAAAATTTACGTCGTGTAGCAGCTAAAATGGAACGCGCCATTGATGATTTAACGGTTGTTATGTTGGATCGTGAACGCCATCAAGGATTGATGGATGAATGTCGTGCCGCAGGTGCTCGTATTCGTCTCATTACTGATGGTGATGTAAACCCAGCGATGGAATGCGGATTGGAAGGATCTGGTATTCATATGGTAGTAGGTACAGGTGGAGCTCCTGAAGGCGTATTGGCAGCAGCGGCTTTAAAATGTACTGGTGGCGATATGCAAGCTCGTCTAAAACCGGCTACTGATGAAGAAATTCGTCGTTGCCATGAAATGGGGATTACAGATCTAAATAAAGTACTAACCATTGATGATTTAGTGAGTGGAGATGATGTTATTTTCTCTGCTACTGCCATCACAGAGGGGAATGTATTGTCCTCTATTAAATATTTCCCAGGTGGTGCACGTACACATTCTGTTGTGATGCGATATAAAACGGGAACTGTCCGTTTTGTAGACACTATTCATCGTTTAGATAAAAAACTTTCTATGAAAGTAAAATAAAAAAGCATTAGAGTGGTAACTTTGGAAGGGGCTGTAACAAGAAGGTTCTTATTCCTAACGAGGAGGCTCTGGAACGTTACTTAGTTACTTTGTTTGAAGATTATAATTTCAAGCAAAGTCA
>CAUSMY010000001.1:0-34058 GCA_963533015.1 uncultured Veillonella sp. | reverse complement strand
AATGATGTTATATGAAGTGATAGAACGTAAGGATATATATGAAAGTTTTATATGAAAATGTACAGGTCGCTACTTTTGTAGAGCGACCGAACCGATTTGTGGTCCATTTAGAATTACAGGGACAGATGATAGCGGCTCACTTACCGAATCCAGGCCGTATGTGGGAGCTCCTCTTTGTAGGAGTGAAGATGTATGTGGTGCATCATCCAAAAGAAGGAGCGAAGACGCAATATCGTGTCATCGGTATTGAACGTGATGGTGTGCCCATCATGTTAGATACCAATTATTGTAATGACATGGCGGAGTACATGATCGAAGAACAACTCATCCCAGGATGGGAAGAGTGGCGTGTGGTACGACGAGAGTATACGGTGGGTCATAGTCGATTTGATTTACTCCTTACCAATGACAAGGAAGAACACTTTTTACTGGAAGTAAAATCATGTACCTTATTTGGTGATCAAGGAGCGATGTTTCCTGATGCGGTGACGGAGCGTGGCAGAAAACATTTGCTACATTTGCAAGAGTTACAACAAGAGGGATATCGTACTGGGATTCTGTTCTTGGTGCAGTGGGAACGAGCGCTGTGGTTTTCTCCAGACTTTCATACGGATTTGGAATTTACTAAAACATTTATTGAGGTAGTGCCACAATTAGACTGGAAGGCTATGGCATTACAGTGGACCCCAGAGTTTAATCGACCTAAGGTGGTGCGAGAATGCTTGTATCATGATGAGGCTGTGCGCCGAGAAGCGGAAGATCGAGGGGATTACCTCATGGTGTTGCAGGTGGAAGATCCAGTGACTGTAACCATCGGTAGCAAGGGAGAGATGCACTTTGACCTCGGCTATTATATCTATGTAGGGTCAGCGAAGGCGAATTTAGAAAAGCGTATTGAACGTCATAAACGAAAGCGGAAGCAAAAACATTGGCACCTTGATTATTTACGCAGTGTCAGCGCTGTTGTGGCAGCCTTACCCATTCGCAGCTCCAGTGATTTAGAATGTGAATTGGCAAAGGCTGTGAAGGAGATTAGTGTAGGTGAAGTAAAAGGCTTTGGCTGTAGTGATTGCCATTGTACCTCGCATCTGTTTAAGATGGATGTGAATCCTATTCATGATGAACGCTTTATGATTGATGTGGTGGAGCATTTCCGTATGAATCGATTAAATGAGGCTATGCTAGACGCTCAAAAATAAAAGAATATTTATACAACACATACGTTTATAAGTGTTTATATTTGAGCGTATAGAAACTTTCATGTAAAAAGATAGAAAAAAAGTGCATAAAATGGTATAATAGAGTAGTTATAAAATTCGTTTTTAAAAATGAGGTGATACAATGGAGGAAAAGGCTTGGAGTCATGGCAAGATTGTGCCAGTCCAAATCGATAAAGAAATGCGCAGCTCCTACATCGATTATGCGATGAGCGTTATCGTTATGCGCGCCCTTCCAGATGTACGCGATGGGTTGAAACCTGTACACCGTCGTATTCTATATGCGATGCATGAAACAGGCATGACACCGTCGAAACCGTACAAAAAATCGGCTCGTATCGTCGGCGATGTACTTGGTAAATACCATCCACATGGTGATAGCTCTGTGTACGATGCAACGGTGCGTTTGGCCCAAGATTTTAATACAAGATATCCACTAGTGGATGGTCATGGTAACTTCGGTTCCATTGACGGTGACTCCGCTGCGGCCATGCGGTATACGGAAGTTCGTATGTCTCGTATTGCTACAGAAATGCTCGCAGATATCGAGAAGAAAACTGTGGACTTTATGCCGAACTATGACGAATCCTTGGAAGAACCAACTGTGCTTCCTGCAAAGATTCCAAATTTGTTAATCAATGGTTCTGCCGGCATTGCGGTAGGTATGGCGACGAACATTCCACCCCACAACTTAGGGGAAGTGGTAGATGGTCTCGTGATGCTCATCGATGATCCAGAGGTGGATGTGAACCAATTGATGACGGCTATTAAAGGTCCAGATTTCCCGACAGGAGCGTCAATCCTTGGTCGTGAGGGCATTAAAAAAGCCTACGCCACAGGTCGTGGTAGCATCAAAATGCGCGCGAAAGCTCACATTGAGGCTATGACCAAAGGTAAGCACCGTATCGTGGTCACAGAAATTCCGTACCAAGTGAATAAAGCACGCTTGATTGCAACCATTGCAGATTTAAGTCGTGATAAAGTGGTGGATGGTATTACAGCCCTTCGTGATGAAAGTGACCGCCGAGGTCTTCGCATCGTTATCGAATTGCGTGCGGACGTGCAACCAGATATCGTGTTGAACAAATTATATAAACACACACAATTACAAGATACATTCGGCGTGATTATGTTGGCATTGGTGAAAGGCCATCCAAAAGTATTGACTTTGAAAGAAGTATTAGGCCACTACTTAACACACCGCCAAGAAGTCATTGTACGCCGTACAGAGTTCGACTTAGCAAAAGCAGAAGCTCGTGCTCACGTATTGGAAGGCTTGTTGATCGCTTTAGATCATATTGACGAAGTGATCCACACTATCCGTAGTTCTCAAACTACAGATATTGCTCGTACCGCTTTGATTGAAAAGTTCAGCCTTACAGAAATTCAAGCGAACGCCATCTTAGATATGCGTTTAGCTCGTTTAACAGGCTTGGAACGTGAAAAAATCGAAGAAGAACATGCGGCATTATTGGTGTTGATTGCGGACTTGAAAGCGATTTTAGCCTCCGATGCACGTCAACGTGACATCATCAAAGAAGAGTTAATCGCTATGAAAGAAAAATATGGTGATAAACGTCGCAGTGAAATCACTATCGATACATCTGACTTTGATGTGGAAGATTTAATTGCTGACGAAGAAATGGTCATTACCTTAACTCGTCAAGGCTATATCAAACGCATGAATGCCAATGTGTACCGTAACCAGCATAAAGGTGGCGTAGGCGTTGTGGGTATGAAAACGAAAGAAGACGATTATGTGGCGCAAATTATGCATGTGCGCACTCATAATACCTTGTTATTCTTCACATCTACAGGTCGTGCGTACCGCTTGAAAGCCTACGAAGTGCCAGAAGCATCTAGCCGTAACTCTCGTGGTACAGCCATCATCAACGTACTTCCTCTTAATGTAGGGGAAACAGTGACGAACATGATCGACTTAGAACGCATCTCCAGCGATGTGAACTTGTTCATGGTCACAAAACAGGGCGTTGTGAAGCGGACATCCATCGATGAATACCGCAACATCCGCCGTGGCGGCTTGAATGCAGTGGCATTGGACGAAGGAGATCAGTTGATCTCTGTAGGCTTGACCTATGGTAACCAAGATGTATTGCTAGGCACGAAAAAAGGTATGGCCATTCGTTTCCATGAAGCTGATGTACGCTTGATGAAACGTGCTGCTCGTGGTGTGAAAGGTATTAACCTAAACGTTGCTGACGAAGTCGTAGGTGCTAGTATTATCCACGGTACAGGCGAAGAATGCCAAGTATTCACTATCAGTGAAGAAGGGTATGGCAAACGCAATGTAGAAAGCTCCTATACAGTGCAAAAACGTGGTGGTAAAGGAACGAAAAACTTTAAAATCACGGACAAAACTGGCGAAGTAGTAGCTGTAGAAATCGTTAATGACAACGATGAAATGATGCTGATTTCTGAACAAGGCAAGATCATTCGCTTTGACGTGAACGACATTGCCGTGAAGAAAAGTAAAGCCATTTCTGGCGTGAAAACACAGAACTTAGACGAAGGAGATAAAATTGCCTCTGTGGCGGTTATCTCTGGAGAAGATCTAAAAGAAGACGAAAGCTTGTTTTAATATCGGCTTTCTTGCTTTTCTTAATTGAGCAGAAGGGAAGAGCACGACACATTCCTCCACAAACTGATCCTACGGTAGGTTTGCTCCGGAACATGTCGTGCTCTTCTTATGTTTATGTGACTTTATCAGATAAGGGGGTAAGAAAGACCGATTCTATAATGGCGCTTTACGGTGGGGATGTTACGGTCTTCTGCGTTTGTATGATTTAGGTAGTAAAGGGAACGCCACAAGGCTACTACTCGTAACGGCATTTCTCAAGGAAAGAAGAGTGTGTTTTTTCTGCATTGAATTTTATCGATGAATAGCATATAATAGTAATGTTATATCATAAAATCAGAGTATTAGGAGGCGAGTCCTATTTTAGACTTTAAGCGTTTTACCTTAGAAGATAAGTCCCGTATTGATGCATACTTCGGAGAGCATCATTATGAAGCGTCAGATAACAGTTTTACTACGCTGTTTATGTGGCAAGATGCGTATGGCATTACTTGGGCAGAAGAAGAAGGCGTATTATTTATTAAAGGTGGCGGAGTGACGGACACTCCATTTATGTTGCCACCATTTGCAGGAAAAGATGCCAAATTTGTCGATGGTTTACAAATGGCTAAGGAATGGTTCAAAGATAATCAAATTCCATTTTTATTAAAAGGTGTTAACCCTATCATGATGGAACGGATGCAAAAGCTATGTCCAGATTGTTATGAATTTACTGCAGACAGAGATAACTTTGAATATATTTATCGTACAGAAGATATGATTACCTTAGCTGGTAAAAAGTTACGTCAAAAGAAAAATCATTTAAATCAATTCCGTATGCAATATTCTAACTATGAATATATGCCCATTGATGAGACTACAATTCTACTTTGCCGAGAAGCGGCAGCGCAATGGGTAGAAACGCATCATGAAGAAGGTATTGAAGATGAGTTAACAGCTATCAACTTACTCTTCGATCATTGGGATGCATTAGGTCTTGTGGGCGGATGCATTAAACTGTTCGGACATGTCGAGGCTTTCACGATTGGGGAAATGCTGAATGAACATATGGCGTTAATCCACATTGAAAAAGCAAATCCAACTATTCGTGGTTTGTATCAAGCTATCAATAATGAATTTATTCGTCATGAATTCGCAGATACAAAATTTATCAACCGTGAAGAGGATATGGGATTGCCAGGTCTTCGCATGGCAAAAGAATCGTATCATCCAGACCATTTTGCAGAAAAATTTGATGCCCGTTGTATCAAACAGGGTGGCTGTGATGACACTCTATAACAAATAGCATGTAATTCCTAGGGACAATCGTATAGGTTCCTAGGAGTTTTATTTTCTCTCTGGTTGAAAAGTAGCTTGTTCTTGACGATGTCATCTGGGGGTCGTCTACGGGTACTGTGCAAGACTTCACGTCAAGCCGTACAATACCTAGGTAGTAACAGAATGGATGTAGATAATGAAAGGAGCCAATATGACCTATTTTTGGGAAGGGCTTTTATTGGGATTTGCTGTATTGGCACCCATTGGAATGCAAAACCTATTTATTGTGAATACCGCGTTGGTCCAAAAGGTCTCTCGCATTGTGATTACCATTTTAATTGTGGCATTTTTTGATATTACATTAAGCGTGTCTGCCTTTTATGGCATCGGTGCTATGCTTGATATATGGCCATTTCTGAAAGGAATTATTCTACTACTGGGTGGGGCCGTTATTTTTTATATGGGCTATACCGTGTTTAATTCAGAGCCGCAAGTATCTCACATGGATACGAATGTGACGATTTGGAATATTGTGACCACTGCCTTTGCGGTGGCCTGGTTAAATCCACAGGCACTGATCGATGTGACGATGATGTTCGGCGCTGTGAAAGCTAGTATTCCAGAGGATGCCGCTATATATTTCTTGCTGGGGTATATCGTATCTGCCTTTGCTTGGTTTGGTACCTTGTCTACGATCATTCACAAGTTAGCTAAACGCATACAAATTTCCCAACTCATATGGATTAACCGAATTTGTGGATTAATTTTATTTGGGTATGGAGCGAAATTATTCTTAGATGGCGTAATTATGTATATATAACTTATGAATCATTCATTGCATCTTCCAGTAAGATATTGTAATATGATAGTTAATTAGGGTATGCGTTTGCGGATGCATACTTGAAAGAGTCAGTTAAGCTGGCTCTTTTTCTATGTCTGTAAACTTTCACAAAAGAAGTGCATAAAGGGTCTAGCAGTAGACCCTTATTTTTTTATATAATAATAAGATAGATGAATTGAACTGTTAGTATGTGTACCATATCTATGGAAGAGGGATAATTTTGAAGTTTAGAATAGCAAAAGAGACGGATTTCAATGATGTAAAACGTTTGTGGGCCTACTGCTTCGAGCCAGAAGGGCATCCATTTTTTAATTATTATTTTGACAAAGCCTATGAAGCGGAAAACACGATGGTCGGTATCGATCACAGCTATTTAGTGAGTACCGTTCATTTGCGACAAAATACAATTCGTGTTCGTGGCGTGAACCTCCCTATGAGTTATATGATAGGGGTCGCTACAGATCCTATTATGCGCCGTCATGGGGTAGGTAAAAAACTATTGAAAGCCGCCTTAGAAGAATTAAAAAAACGAGGTCAAGGGTTAACCATCTTGATGCCATCAAAAGCAGGCTTTTACCAACAATATGGTTGGGAATTATATGCACACCAATGGGTGCAAACGATGAAACTAGATGACCTTCGTCCGTTGACGAGCCATGAGTTATCCTTTGGCATGTTGCGGTCCCCGCTAGAGTGGAAACGATTGGCTGGCGTGTACGAAACGTATACAAAACCATTGTCGGGTTATTCTTTGCGCAAAGAAAAAGAATGGGTTCGCTTATTGGAGTCCCTATTCGCAGAAGGCGTACAAGTAGGGTACGTGAAAAATGATTCAGGTCAATTAGAAGGGTATTGCTTCTATCGATTGGGAGAGCCTGAAATCAGTGTGTCAGAATTTGTGTATACGACACGTCGAGCACAGAAGTCGTTATTGAACTTCTTATATAATCATCGTTCTCAAGGTGAAAGTGTACGTTGGAACGAAGGCATGATTGACCAAGGGTATATCTTTCAGCCAGATGGAAAAGTGGGACATAGCACGATGCCGTTTATGATGAGTCGTATCGTGGACGTGAAATTAGCTATGGAGAGTATCCCCGTTCCAGTAGCTTTAGAAGGTGCTATCCAATTTGGGGTGCGTGACGAACTATGCCCGTGGAATCACGGTACCTATGTCGTGTCCTATAAAGAGGGAAAAGCACACATCGTGAAGCATAAAGATCATGTAGACGTGAATGCGAAATTGGTGTTCTCCGTAGGATCATTGGGCCTATTATTGATGGGGCGCATGAGCGCTACAGAATTAGCCTTTGAGGAAAAATTAGAGGGACCGGAAGATATTTTAGAGGTACTAAACCGTGCCTACCCAAGACAAAATACATATATTAATGAATGGTGGTAATCGAAAGCGATATACAGTAACACTAGCAGAGAGCTCTGCTAGTGTTGGGTATATCGTTTTTTGTTGTGAAAGGTGCAAGAGAATATCGTGGGATTAGTTGGGGAAATACTTTATTTGGGGCGGAATGATGTATGAATTAGTTTTTCCTATTGATCTTATGCATAAGAGCTGGTACAGTGATCTTATATAGATATATAGGAGAAAGAGATGCACGAAATTAATTTTACCAAGGCCTTGCAACAAGGCGGGCCGGAGTTTGTATCAAATAATGCAGAAGAAGGAAGAAAAGTTATTTCTGCCATAGAAAGCGAATTGAAGCGATGTGAATCGTTTTTTATTAGTGTTGCTTTTATTACAGCTGGCGGATTAAGTCCTTTACTTATGACACTAAAAGAATTAGAAGCAAAACAAATTCCTGGACGAATTTTAACCACTAACTTTTTAATGTTCAATGATCCTAAAATATTGGACAAATTAAACCAATTTAAAAATATTGAACTGCGAATTTTTGATGTGCAAGAATCAGACATTGGCTTTCATACAAAAGGATACGGATTTCATTTGCAAGATGAGTTCACTATAATTATGGGAAGTTCCAATATGACACTTCATGCATTGACACGAAATAAAGAATGGAATGTTCATTATAGTTCGCATAAGCAAGAATCGTTCGTTACCTCTGTATTAGAAGAATTTGAAAGTTTATGGTCTGCTAGTGAGACAAAATCTTATGCAGAATATATAGATACGTATAGACAGTTATATAAACAATATAATGAAGTGAATCAGAAGCAGGTGTTGCATATAGAGGAAACAAGGAAAGCTGTGTATCATGAAGTGCAACAATCTTTGCAACCGAATAGTATGCAGTCCTATGTGATTGAACAGTTCAAACAGCTCTATCAGTCCGGCGCGAATAAAGGCTTACTAATTTCAGCTACAGGTACAGGTAAGACGTATGCTTCTGCATTTGCTGTGAGCAGTGTTAAGCCGAAACGAGTTTTGTTTTTAGTTCATCGTGAACAAGTGGCAAGACAAGCGTTAGAATCTTATCGACATGTGATTGGCGATGATGTGACATATGGTGTATTGTCGGGTACGGCAAAAGGATTTTCTGAAACCTACTTATTTGCTACGATGCAAATGATGGCGAAGCCTGAATGCTATGAACGATTTTCCCCTGCTGATTTTGATGTGATTGTGATTGATGAGGCTCATCGAGCAGGATCTGAAAGTTACCATCGTATTATGGAGTACTTTACACCTAAGTTTTGGTTTGCTATGACAGCAAGTCCAGAACGGACGGATGATTTCGATATTTATAAACTATTTGATTATAATATTATTCATGAAATACGCTTACAGCATGCTTTAGAATCTGACTTATTATGTCCATTCCATTATTTTGGTATCAGTCAATTATCAGATGGGATCACAACCTATGAAGGTGATGAGGCACAAAGTATTTTTGCGAATGAATGGGATTATAAGACGAGAGCCAGATTGATTTTAGAACAATGTAATTTTTATGGATATTCAGGAGAACGAGTAAAGGGGTTAGTGTTCTGTCATAGCATAGAAGAAGCTAGAGCCTTATCTGATGCATTTAATGAATTAGGGATGCGTACCGTTAGTCTAAGTGGTGCAGACTCACAAGAAAATAGAGAGAAGGCAATTCAACGATTGTCAGGGCCTCATACGAATGAGTCCTTAGATTATATTATGACAGTAGATATTTTTAATGAAGGCATAGATATTCCAGAAGTAAATCAAGTCGTTATGGTCCGTGGCACAGAGAGTCCTATTGTATTTGTGCAACAGTTAGGTCGTGGATTACGACGTCACAATAGTAAAGAGTATGTAGTAGTTCTTGATTTTATTGGAAACTTTAATAATAACTTTATGATTCCTGTGGCTCTTTCTGGTGATGTGAGTCATAATAAAGATAGTTTGCGCTATTATGTGCAAGAGGGCACTAGGGTTATACCGGGAGCTTCGACGATCCATTTTGATGCGGTAGCACAAGAACGAATTTTTAAATCCATCGACACAGCTAAGTTTACTCAGATTAAAAATATTCGTCAGGCTTATAAACAATTAAAGTATAAATTAGGTCGTATTCCAAGTCTTGTAGACTTTGAAAACTATGGAAGTATCGATATTTCATTAATCTTTAATAGTAGTGCTAAGACATATTATAAATTTTTGGTGGACTATGAAACAGAGTATACGCATAGATTTTCAACGGTAGAAGCGAAGATACTAGAGTATATGGGTCAATATATGGTGCTTGGAAAACGAGTCCATGAGCTCTATGTATTGGAAGGATTGTTACAAGGTGAAGTAGATTCGTTAGCGTATATGCGAACACAATTAGAAAAGCTAGATATTCCTTGTACAGTACATACAGAGAGAAATATTATTAATTTGTTCACTGGCCAATTCAAAACTGGAACATCTAAAGCTAGCTTTAAAGAAGCAGTGCTTTGTAGAGAAGAAGGTAGTAGCTTACGTATTTCTGATGTATTTTGTGAGGCTTTACAAAAAGAAGGTTTCCGAAATATGATAGAGGACTATGTAAAAGTAGGCTTTCAGAGGTATGAAAAGTATTATAAGGATCGGTATCAAGAAGCATCGTTCACGTTGTATCAGAAATATACGTATGAAGACGTATGTCAATTGATGGAATGGGAAACTAGTATAGTACCATTGAATATTGGTGGTTATAAGTACGATGAAGCAACGAAGACGTACCCTGTATTTATCAATTACGATAAAGGGGAAGATATTGCTGAGACTATACGGTATGAAGATAAATTAGTATCTCCTCATCAGTTAATTGCCATTTCTAAAAGTGGTGTAGACCTTACTAATAATTTAGTGCAAAAAGCGTTACATGCTCGTGAAGAAGGCATTGCTATGCATTTATTTATTAGAAAAAATAAAAATGATGAAGATGGAGCGAAAGAGTTTTACTATTTAGGACATATCCATGCTACTGGAGAAACAGAAGTGTTTACGATGCCGGGAACTACGAAAAAAGCAGTTCGTATTGCCTATGAGTTAGACACACCAATACGAGAAGATTTATATGATTATTTTGTGAACCATTAAGGAGATATGGATGAAAACGATAGAAGTAGTGGCGGCTGTCATACTGAAAGATAAACAGGTCTTGGCTACACAACGAGGCTATGGAGACTTACAAGGAAGATGGGAATTTCCAGGTGGAAAAATTGAAGCTGAAGAAGATCATACAACAGCATTGTCTCGTGAAATCCAAGAAGAGTTAGATGCATCTATTGTGGTAGGAGAATTTTTGACCACCGTAGAATATGATTATCCTAACTTTCATTTGATTATGCATGCCTATCAATGTGATCTGAAAGGAGAGTTTCATTTACAAGAACATAGTGCAGCTCGTTGGTTAACAAAAGAAACACTATACGATGTAGATTGGTTAGAAGCTGATTTGCCTATCGTGGAATGTGTGGGCAAGTTGATTTAATGAGCAGGACTTTAAAAGCTACAAATGATATACTAGTAATAAGTACTATATTGTGAGCATTAGTATGTATTCTTTGATGAAAGTAGAGAGAACATGAAGAAATTAACGACATCGATTGTATTAGCACTATTTAGTGCCACTGTGTTTGCTCTCGCTCATGTGGATGCGAGTTGGTTATCTAAAACATTAAAGAAGTTTGAAGCCTCTTGGAATGCAATGGCAGAAAGAGAGCGAGCTTCTAAAGAGGGCTCTGTGGATAAAGTAGAAGAGGATGAACAAGATAGCCAAAATTCTACTAGCACCATACGTTTACCTCAAAAGTCAGATTATCCTAGAAGTTATAGAGTGGGGCAAATGGTAGGATATAGATTGGATGCTAAAGAATATGCTATAGCAGGTGTACACGTTAATTCGACGTATGAAGAAATCCGGAGGATATTAGGGGAACCAACAGAAGAAGTCCATCATGAACTTCGGAGGGATGGAGAGCAAAAAGCTTTTATGCGGTATGGTGGCATCACCTATCGTAGTATTTACGGGCAGATAGAAACAGCAGGTGAAATTGTAGTAGTTAATAGAGATGCTGTTACTTATCGTGGAATTGCCGTAGGAGACTCATTAGAACAAGTATATAAAGTATATGGCCGCCCAACACATATTTTTGATGATGGTTCATGGTTTTATGGAGTTTTTAAATGGACCACGGATTATATTGGTGGTATATATTTTGAGAATGATGGTGTGAGAGTAACAAAAATTAGAATTATATAATTAAGAAATCCGAGAGTACATGTTTAGCAAGGAGGTACTTCATGTCAAATCAACTTCAATTTCATAGAGTATCCTCGCTTCAAGAGGTATCTCTTTCACAAGATGGGGACGCTAAGGTTGTTTACGAATACTCCTCACTCTTAGACCATTTCCCTCTCACCCACGGTGTCACTTGCCGCTATGGTGGTATCAGCCAAGGTGATTTTACTAGTTTCAACATGGGCTTACATGTCGGTGATGATGCGGAGGCGGTGGTAGAGAACCGCAAACGGTTGGCTCAGGTGCTAGAGGTGGATCCCAATCATTTGACTTGTGGTGAGCAAGTGCATGGTGTGGGTGTCACACGGGTTACGAAGGAGCTGGTTGGTAAAGGGGCTTTCAGTTGGGATGACAGTATTCCCAATAGTGATGCCATCCATACGAATGTAGTGAATGTACCCTTGCTATTGTTAGTGGCAGATTGTGTGCCAGTGCTACTCTATGACGCAGCACATCATGCTGTGGCGGTGATTCATGCAGGGTGGCGAGGTGCTATTGCTCATATTGTGGAGCGCACTTTGGATAGCATGCATGAAGACTATGGAACGAGGGCTGATGCATGTTACTTGTACATAGGTCCTTCGATTGGGGGAGACTCCTTTGAGGTGAGTGAAGAAATTGCACAACAGTTTCGTCAAGACCTAGAGGGGCTTGGACTTTCACAGGAGATAGACCTAGTCAAATATATCCAACGGGAAGGGCAAACGGTGTCCACACCACATGTAGATTTAAAAGGATATATTGCAACCTGTATGGCACAGCGAGGCATACCGATGGATCAAATCTCTGTATCTGGCACAGATACGATGACAGAAGAACGATGCTATTCGTATCGTCGTGACCAAGGACATACAGGTCGCATGGCAATGTTCGCTGTGTTACGTGATGAAGAACGACGATTATAATAAAAGTTGTATTGACAGAGTCTATCACTATAGATATTCCTTAGTGATAGTTATGAAAAGTTTGGATGAGATTCTCTGTTAACGGGCATTACATATATGGTTTATCATAAAGAATAAGAAAATACACAGAAGTAGCCTTGAAATCATGCTTTTTCTATGTACTTTTCTTATTCTTTCGTTTATAATAAAAAAGATAAAGTATTATTTTCTTTATTAAGACCTTTCACAGTAAATAGAAACGACTAAAAAAGGACTGACATATATGATTGCAACAGCATTACATCATGTGCAACAGCGCATAGAAGAAGCAAAAGCACGAGTGGGTAGAACAGACTCGGTCATGCTAGTAGCAGTGACAAAGAATCATCCTGTCGACGCTGTACAAGAAGTGGCTCGCCTCGGTGTTACCACAGTAGGTGAGAATCGTGTACAAGAAGCGCGAGGGAAGATGGAGCTCTATGAGGGCCCCGAATTACAATGGCATTTAATTGGTCAACTACAGAACAATAAGGTGCGCAATGTAATTGGAAAGTTTTCTTTAATTCATTCAGTTCATAGTGTCAAATTACTGGATGAAATCCAGCGTGTCGCGGCTAGAGAAGGACTAGTACAAGAAATATTACTGCAAGTGAATGTGGCTCGAGAAGAGAGCAAATCCGGCATGGATGTAGAAGAATTCCCGGCTATTCGGGACTATGCGAAAACCTTGCCTAATGTACGGGTGAAAGGGTTGATGTGCATGGCGCCTTTCTTTGATGATCCAGAGGAAGCTCGACCTATATTTAGAGTCGCTCGCGCTTTATTTGAAGATATGAAATCCCATTTTGATGTGGGACAGATTGAATATATATCGATGGGGATGACCCACGATTTTGAAGTAGCAATTGAAGAGGGTGCCAATATTGTGCGTGTGGGAACGGCAATATTTGGAGAACGCCACTATGATGAGTAACGGAGGAAATAACGATGGCACTGAAGGACAGTTGGAATTCTATGAAAAACTTTTTCGCTGGTAATCAAGATGATGAGTATGAATATGAAGATTATGCAGATGAAATCTATGAAGATGATCCACAACAACCAGTGGTAAGCGCACCAGTGGCAGGAAACCCTGCACCTGTGGCACCAGCTGCACGACCAAAAACAGGAGGATATAACACAGTGGCACAACGTTCTAGTGGTATGAAAGTAGTAATTGTCGAACCAAAAGCGTTCGAAGATTCTGAACACATTACAAATCAATTGCGCGATATGCGTCCAGTAGTGATTAATTTTGAAAATACAGATCCACATGAAGCGGCTCGTATCGTTGACTTCGTAAGTGGTGCAACATTTGCATTAGATGGCAAATTAGAAAAAATTGGAAAAGATATTTTTATCTGTGTGCCAGTGAATGTAACTGTAGATTATACAGATAATGAATATACAGAATTGTCTGATAAATTAGCTTGGAAAGAACCACAAGCCTAAGTATTAGGAGGTAGCCATGCAAAAAATACTGATGATTGGTGTAGGCTCTATGGGCGGCGCTATTTTACAAGGTGCTCTGGAGCAAGGTGTTTGGGGGCCTGATGAAGTTGACGTATTAGTGCGTCGCAGTGAACAGGCCTCAGAATTAGAGCGCCAATTTGGGGTAACAGCTTTCACAGATTGTGAGGCTATACCAGCCTTTGATGAGTATCGATTGATTGTATTTGGTGTAAAACCTCAAGTGTTACCCTCTCTTATGGAGGAGGTAGGACCACATATTGAACCACGAACTATCTGCATCTCCATTGCGGCAGGAATACCGTTAGAGACCTTGCAATCCTTTGCGCCAGAAGCGCATTGGTTACGAGCGATGCCGAATACTCCGATTTTGGTGAAAGCTGGTTTTACTGCTATTGCTAGTGGTGAAACTGTGACACCAGGTGAAAGGGAGCAAGTCCTGCGTATTTTTGAAGCTTTAGGGGAAGCTGTTGTTTGCTCTGAAGCGGATTTAGATCGCATTGGAGCCTTAGCGGGAGCCGGCCCGGGATATATGTATACCATCCTAGATGCGATGGCTAATGCAGGTGTACGGATTGGCTTGACTAGACAATTGGCCTTGCAAGCAGCGGTACAGACAATGTATGGTTCTGGTTTAATTGCTTTGGAAACAGGCAGCCATCCTAGTGTACTTCGCGATCAAGTGACCTCACCAGGAGGTACAACTATCGTAGGAATTGCAGCGATGGAAAAAGAAGGTCTTCGTTCAGCCATGATGGAAGGCATTCTAGCGTGTTATGAACGGTCCAATGAAATAGGAAAACAACGTGAAAGATAAAGAAAAGTTAATTCGTTATTTTGAGGCTTCTGGAAATGGAGAAGAAGCGCGGCGCATGATCGACTTAGCGGAACAAGTACAAGCAGGTCGTCCGTACCGGGTGACAGACTTTATGTCTCCTGCGGGTTTGGTGATTGCCGATGCAGTGAAAGCCAATTTCGGTGGCATCGAAACCATCTCCAGTGGCGGTTACGAAGGGGCAGAACGTCTTCGTGTAGCCTTTGTAGATCCACACTTTCAAGGTACGGTAGATTTACAAATAGCCGTATTGAAAGTGTCTTGGGACCCACGATTTAGATTATTAACGCATCGAGATGTGTTAGGTTCCTTGATGGGGTTGGGGATTGATCGCACTCATTTTGGTGATATTATCGTTACCAGTGGGGGCGCTCAAGTGATTGTAGATGCAACGATTGCGGACTTCGTCATCCAAAATTTTACAAAAATTGCCATGGTATCCGTCACGGTATCGCCTATGGAATTGAGTGAATTACAGCCGAAAGAAGAAAAAATAAAAGAAGTGCGTACCACCGTCGCATCTATGCGCTTGGATTCTATCGCATCTTCAGGATTGAGTACGTCCCGTACGAAAGTAGTGGAAGCGATTAAAGCAGGGCTAGTGCAGGTAAACTGGCAACCAGCAAAAGGACCATCGCAAGAGGTAAAAGAGGGGGATGTCATTTCTCTTCGTGGTAGAGGGCGTATGCAAATTGAAGGCATTACAGGTACGTCTAAAAAAGGACGTATTGGAGTACATCTAAAACGATTTATGTAAGGAGGTAGATCCTATGTTAACACCTATGGATATTCACAATAAAGAGTTTGGTAAAGGTATGCGCGGCTATAAATCCGACGAAGTAGACGAGTTTTTGAGCGAAGTAGCCGAAGCGTATGAAACATTGTATCGTGAAAATCGAGAAATGACGGATAAAGTAGAGTACATGGAAAAACGGTTGAGCCAATATGAGTCTACGGAAGAGACGATGCGAAATACCTTGGTATTGGCTCAAGAAACTGGAGAAAATGTAAAAGAAGCAGCTCGTAAAGAAGCAAATTTGATTTTGGAAGAAGCAGGTCAAGAGCGTAAAAAGATTGTAGAAGATGCAAATCGTACTTTGCGCGAAGCAGAAGCAAAATATGCTACCATTGCTAATGAAATGGCCGTATTCCGAGCTAAAGTAGAATCAATTTTGACAGCGCAATTACAATTATTAGATGGAATTTCTTTACAAGATAACTCAGAAACAAACGTATCGTTAGCAAAAATTGCAACGACTGAGGTAATAGATACAGAAGCATAAGGTGAATTTCGGCTTGAGTATTCAAGCCGTTTTTGCCATTGTAGAGATAGATACTATAGGTAGAGATTATGATAACAGTAGGACTTTCACTGAAAGACAGACCATGTCTTGTTGTCGGCGGAGGGCAAGTGGCCCTGCGTAGAATTGAAAAATTAATAGACGAAGAGGCCCAGATTTTGGTGGTCAGTCCTGATGTATTGCCAGATATTGCAAGATACCATAAAGAAGGTACATTACAATGGATAGGGAAGCCGTATAGTTCAGAATATATGGTAGGTCAACAATTTGTTATCATTGCTACGGATCGACCAGATGTAAATGCAGCTGTTTTACAAGATGCCAGAGCCGTGCAGGCTTTCATCAATCGAGCAGATGTGAAAGAAGATTCCAGCTGGGTATTTGGTAGCGCTTCACAGATCGGGGATTTAGAGATTTCCATATTTACCAATCAGGTAAGTCCACGAGTGAGCCGTTTGCTTAGACAGGATATAGAAAAACGATATAGAATGTTAGCCGAGTGGCTACCTCAGATTCGTCTATGGAGACAAGAATTACAACGGCTATTGTCGACGCCGAAAGAGCGAGAGCAATTCTGGCGTACCTATTTAGGCGAATCGGAGTTTATACAAATACTAGAGGGTCAAGGAGACTCAGTGAAGGAGAATATTGTACATGCAATTAGTCGTATTAGGTCTGAATCATAGAAGTGCACCTGTAGATGTGCGAGAGAAATTTTCTTTTTCCAAAGAAGCTCTCGATCATGCTATGGATCATATCTATGCTCATGAAGAAGTAGAGGAGTGCGTCCTTTTATCGACATGTAATCGCACAGAACTCTATGTCGTCCTAAATGACATGGAGAATGTAAAAGAATATATGATGCGTCTATTGTTACATCTGAAAGGTGAAGAAACAGTAGACGTAGACGAGAAATGGTTCTTCCTCCATGAAGGGAAGGCGTGTATTTCTCATTTATTTAGGGTAGCATCTAGTTTGGATTCTCTTGTACTAGGAGAAGGCCAAATTTTGAGTCAATTAAAAATGGCGTATATTTCTTCCTACAGTAAGGGATTAACAGCGTCTGTGTTTAATATTATTTTCCAAAAAGCCATTGCTGTAGGAAAACGTGTTCGGACGATGACAGGCATTGCGAATACGCCAGTGTCTGTTAGTTATACGGCAGTCAATTTAGCGGAAGATAGTTTAGATATACCGATAAATGAGGCGAAAGTCCTCATTTTGGGAGCGGGTCAAATGAGTGAGCTCACAGCACGTCATTTGCAAGCTAAAGGGGTAAAGAGTATTTTTGTGTCCAATCGGACTTTCAAAACTGCGGAAGAGTTGGCAACGCAATTCAATGGTAAGGCTGTGGCCTTTGACCATTTTGTAGAGGAAGCTAAAACCGCAGATATTATTATCACATCCACGGGTGCACCGCATTACGTAATCGAGCGAGAAGAAGCGGAAGAAATCATGGATGGTCGTGGTGGTAAGTCAATTGTCATGATCGATATTGCCGTTCCTCGCGACATCAATCCAGATGTAACAGAGATTCCAGGGGTGTATTTGTTTAATATTGATGCTTTGGAAAGTGTAGTAGAAGCAAACAAGCATCAACGAGAAGAAGAAGCTAAAAAAGCAGAACCAATTTTAGAAGAAGCATTGCAAGAGATTGAAGAAAAATTACAATACTTGTCAGTGCGTCCTATTATGGTCTTACTCAGCGAAAAAGCAGAAGCCATTCGCAAACGTGAAGTGCACCGTGCCATGGCGAAGTTACCAGATGCGACAGATCGTGAACGCAAAGTTATCAGCAATATGTCTCGTATGTTGGTGCGCAAATTATTGCGTGACCCTATGATTCATTTTGGTGAAGTAGCGGGTAAAGAAGAAGAGCGAGATTATTGGAAGTTATTCCAAGATATGTTTGCTTTGGAAGTGGAGGACGACACACCATGAGAGACACAATTCGTATAGGCACCCGTAGTAGTGCTCTTGCTTTATGGCAAGCCAATTATGTAGCAGATACATTGCGCAAACATTACCCACAGTGTAAGGTGGAGTTAGTTCATCACAGCACGAAAGGTGATCGTATTCTAGAAAAACCATTGGCTGAAATCGGTGGAAAAGGTTTATTTACGGAAGAATTAGAAGCATCCATGCGTGATGGTAGCATCGATTTAGCTGTACACAGCTTGAAAGATATGCCTACAGAATTACCAGAAGATTTGGTATTAGGTGCTATTACAGAACGTGAAACACCATGTGATGCCGTGGTATCTCCAAAATATAAAACCTTAGATCAATTGCCACAAGGCGCTAAGGTAGGCACTAGCAGTTTACGCCGCCAAGCACAACTATTGAATCGACGTCCTGATTTACAGATTTCTGTACTTCGTGGCAATGTGCAAACACGTTTGAATAAATTAGAAACAGAAAGTTTTGATGCCATTGTACTGGCAGAAGCAGGTTTAAAACGGTTGGGTTTGGAATCTGTTATTACACAGACTTTCACTAGTGATGAAATTATCCCTGCTGTTGGTCAAGGGGCACTTGGTATTGAGTGTCGAAAGGATGATGCAGAAATGCTAAACATGTTATCTGTATTGCACGATGAAAATACCATGTGGGCCACACGTGGAGAACGCAGTTTCCTTCGTCAGCTCGAAGGTGGTTGCCAAGTACCGATGGGTGTACATGGGACAATTTATAAAGGACAATTAACGTTGAAAGCTATCATTGCTTCTTTAGATGGAAAAAATTGTTTTGAAGGTGAATTGTCAGGACCGAAAGAAAAAGCAGATATGTTAGGTCGTAACTTGGCGAAAGCTCTCTATGAAGAAGGGGGCAAAGCCATCATTGACGATTTAGTAGAAAGAGGAGTATTGAAATGACAGGCATTGTATATTTAATTGGTGCCGGACCGGGCGATCATAAATTAATCACTCTGAAAGGTAAGGAATGTATTGAAAAAGCAGATGTTATCGTCTATGACTATTTAGCAGATGCTCATTTCTTGTCCTATGCCAAAGAAAAAGCAGAGATCATTTATGCTGGTAAAAAAAGCAACAACCATACGATGCACCAATGGGAAATCAACGAACTTCTCGTAAAATGCGGGTTAGAGGGCAAAGTAGTAGCTCGTTTAAAAGGAGGAGACCCTCTAGTGTTCGGCCGTGGTGGTGAAGAAGCGTTGGCACTGGTGGAAGCAGGTGTTCCATTTGAATTTGTACCAGGTATTACATCCGGCATTTCTGCGCCAGCCTATGCTGGGATTCCTGTCACACAACGGGCTATGGCTACGTCCTTTGCGATTGTTACAGGTCATGAAGATCCAACAAAACCAGAATCTGGCATGAACTGGGAGGGTTTAGCCAAATCTGTGGATACGATCTCCTTTGTAATGGGCATTTCTAATTTACCGAGCATTGCTAATAACCTAATCAAATACGGTCGTTCTAAGGAAACACCAGTGGCGGTCATCCGTTGGGGCACAAAACCAATTCAAGAAACTGTAGTATCTACGTTGGAACATGTGGTAGAAGATGTAGAAAAAGCACAATTGAAAGCGCCAGCTATTGTTATCGTTGGAGAAGTCGTATCTTTGCGAGATCAATTGCGTTGGTTCGATAATAAACCATTATTTGGTAAAACTATCGTGGTCACACGAGCTCGTAGCAAAGCCAGTGCTTTGTCGGAGCGTTTACTAGAATTAGGGGCGAACGTCATCGAAGCCTCTGCTATTAAAACACAAGCCTTACCTCGTACAGCGGAAATGGATGCGACCCATGATGCATTATCTTCCTATGATGGATTGATTTTCACATCTGCCGAAGGAGTACGATTCTTCTTTGATGGCTTATTAGACCGTGGACTCGACAGTCGTGCTTTAGGGTCTATGAAAGTATGTGCCATCGGCAGTGCGACGGCGAAAGCCTTATTAGATCGTGGCATTCGTGCAGACATCGTGCCACCAAATTACCAAGCGGAATCTGTGGTAGAAACGATTACTGCTGAACAAGGCCGTGTATGGCCTGAGCGAACGTTAGGTGACTTGCGGTTTGTGTTGGTACAACCAAAAGTAGCACGCGATGTAATTTATAAAGGACTTTCACAGGCAGGATGTGATGTGACGGTATTGCGTTTGTATGAAACAGTACAAGACACGTCCCACAAAGACTATTTAGAAGAAGCCTTACGTGCAGGTGAAGTAGATTACATTACGTTCACAAGTTCTTCTACGGTGACAAATACAAAAGATATGCTCGGCCCAGATGCGGTGAGCTTGTTAGGCAATACAAAAGTCGTTTGTATTGGACCGATTACAGGGGCCACTTGCGTGGAAGAAGGGATTCAACCAGATTTAATTGGTGAAACGTTCACAATCCCTGCGATGGTGGACTTAATCTTGAACGATTGCAAATAGAAAGAGGCACAGTATGGAATTACGAAATAGACCAAGACGATTGCGCATCAACCCAGCTATGCGTGCGTTGGTTCGTGAAACAACATTACAAGTAGAGGATTTAATCTATCCTATATTTATTGTTCCCGGTACAGCAGTGAAAGAAGAAATTTCTTCCTTACCAGGACAATATCATGTGTCCGTGGACGAAGCTGTGAAATTGGCGAAAGAGGCCTATGACTTAGGTATTAAGGGAGTCGAAATTTTCGGTATTCCTACTTACAAAGATGAAGATGGTTCTTCTGCGTGGGATATGGAACAACCGGTACAGCAAGCGATTATGGCGATCCGTAAAGAAGTGCCAGAGTTGATCGTTATTTCTGACGTATGCCTTTGCCAATACACATCCACGGGCCATTGTGGTCATGTGGAACACCACGAAGTCATCAATGATGCGACGTTGCCATTGTTGTGTAATGTAGCGGTGAGCCATGCAAAAGCAGGCGCTCACATGGTAGCCCCATCGGACATGATGGACGGTCGTATTGCTGCGATTCGTGAAGCCTTAGATGCAGAGGGATTTGGCCATGTATCTATCATGAGCTATGCCGCAAAATATGCATCTGCTTACTATGGTCCATTCCGTGATGCAGTCCATTCGGCACCTGGCTTTGGGGACCGTAAAGGATACCAAATGGATGAGGCGAACCGTTTGGAAGCCTTGCGTGAAGTGGAACAAGACATCATTGAAGGGGCGGATATTATCATGATTAAGCCGGCGCTATCCTATTTGGATATCGTTCGTGAAGTGCGTGATAACTTCGATTGTCCATTAGCCGTGTATAATGTCAGCGGTGAGTATGCCATGATTAAAACGGCAGCAGCAGCAGGTCTTGTGGACGAAAAACGTATTACCTTGGAAACCTTGCTATCTATGAAGCGAGCAGGGGCAAAGATGATCATTACCTACCATGCCCTTGATGTGGCACGTTGGCTACAAGAAAAATAATGTGGAAATATAGGAGCCATTATGTTTAGTTTAGAAAAATCAAAACAAGCCTTTGCAGAGGCTCGTACATATATGCCGGGTGGTGTGAACAGTCCTGTTCGCTCTTACCGTAGTGTAGGGGGCAACCCTCCTTTTATCAGTTCTGCTAGCGGATCTCGCGTTTACGATATCGATGGCAATGAGTACATCGATTACGTATTGTCTTGGGGTCCTATGATTCTAGGTCATGCGAACCCTGAAATTGTAGCATCTATTTTGGAAGCCATCCCTCGTGGTACTAGTTATGGGGCACCAACGCTATTAGAAACAGAAGTGGCTAAGAAAATCCAAGCTTTCTATCCATCTATGGAAATGGTGCGTATGGTGAACTCCGGTACAGAATCTACGATGAGTGCCTTGCGTTTGGCTCGTGGTTATACAGGTCGTGACAAAATTGTGAAATTTATCGGTTGTTACCATGGTCATAGCGATAGCTTATTGGTGAAAGCTGGTTCTGGCTTAGCGACCTTCGGCGTTCCAGATAGTCCAGGAGTGCCAGTAGGTGTGGCGTCAGATACCATTACTTTGCCGTACAATGATTCTGATGCAGTTCGTCAGTTATTTGCAGAACATGGCAAAAGCATTGCAGCCATCATCGTAGAACCAGTAGCAGGTAATATGGGTTGCGTGCCTCCTGTAGAAGGATTCTTGGAAACCTTACGTGAAGTAACTACAGAACACGGTGCTGTTCTTATTTTTGATGAAGTGATGTGTGGATTCCGATCTAGTTCTGGAGGGGCACAAAAATATTACAATGTCATTCCAGATTTGACATGCTTAGGCAAAATCGTAGGTGGCGGTTTGCCGATGGCTGTATTCGGTGGCAAAAAAGAAATTATGTCTGCCATCGCTCCATCTGGTCCCGTGTATCAAGCAGGTACATTGAGTGGCAACCCTGTAGCCATGGCGGCTGGTCTTGCCACCTTGTCTATGTTGCAAAAACATCCGAATGCATTCCGTCGAGTAGAAGAATCTACGGAACTGCTTTGCCAAGGCTTAGAAGCAGCAGCGAAAGAAGTAGGCGTACCTGTGGTGGTACAACGTGTAGGCTCTATGTTTACACTGTTCTTCACAGACAAACCAGTTCACAACTTCGATGACGCTAGCGCTTGCGATATGGAAGCATTCAAAACATTCTTCCATTACAATTTGGAACACGGTATCTATTACGCAGCCAGCCAATATGAAAGCAACTTCTTGTCTACGTGCCATAGCGAACAAGATTTGGCGTACACCTTGCAAATTGCAAAAGAAGCGTTTCAGGCGATTAAGGGCTAGAAGGTGAACTGACGGCTTTCAAAGTATTGAAAACTGACGGGAATCAATAGCATTCAACAGAATACACGTATGAATAGAAATGCCATACACATCGAAGATAATCTATGTTACACTAGATTATAGAGAGTGTATGGCATTCTTTATTGTTTGTATGGGTATGTTAACAGTTTCTATTGTATCTAACAGAACCGTAAGAGATAGTTTCTATATGATAGTTAAGGTCCTATAGTATATCTTGGAGAGACAGCAATAGCTATCCTCTGAAGGCATATTTTTTATGCATACTAGATAGGATAGAGATGTAACATAGACATATTAATTTATATATTGGAGGTGTAACAATGAGCGTGTTACTTTCACCGAAAGAATTACAGGAACAATTAGATACAGTCGTTGTGTTGGATGCACGAGGTTTTGATGCCTATGCAGGGGCCCATATTCCAGGGGCTTTTGCCATCGATATGGATGCGCATATGAGCGGACCATTAGGCGTGCACGGTGGTCGTCACCCGGTGCCAGATATGTCCGTATTAGCACAACGATTGAGTGAATGCGGTGTGACCATGGATTCCCACATCGTAGTGTACGACGCGTGGATTTCCTTTGCTGGTCGCTTGCGGTTCTTGCTACTATACATGGGTTTCACCAATGTGAAAGTCCTAGCCGGTGGCATTGAGCGCTGGCATCGTGAAGGGTATCCGTTGACCCAAGAGGAGACACCAACCGTGGCAGATTCAAAGCCATTGGAGTATACCTTGCAAGACCATTTATTAATGCATCGTGATGAAGTATTACAAGCTAGCCAAACTGGCAGTCATGTCCTCATCGACGCACGAGCACCACAGCGCTATGATGGATCTGTAGTGGATACTATGGATGGTATGACAGGACATATCCCAGGGGCGATCAACCATTTCTACGAATGGGGATTTACCGCTGATGGTGTACGTCCAGTTCCAGAGTTAGAACAAGCCTACGGTGACTTAGCTAAGATGGAAAAACCTATCGTCACCTATTGTGGCTCTGGCGTGACTGCAGCGAATTTGATGATTGCTCTTGCCGAAATCGGTGTAGAACCTGCTATGTACGTAGGTAGCTCTAGCGATTGGGTGACCTATGAAGGCTTCCCTTTGGAAACAGGTGTGAATACATTATAGGTTTACATTGTTATTATAAGTATACTAGATACTGATTCGTATGCATACGAAGTACTGTTATAGCATAATTTACGCTAAATACGTAGCAGTAGTAGAGTACCTTTATATACAAAATGGTTTTAATATAATAAGAAAAAAACAGAGGCCTTTGGAAAAAGACCTCTGTTTTGTTGCATGTGTCCTTATGAGTATATATTGTATAGCAGATACTAAGTAGTAAAGAACTAATATAATACGAAGTATATAGTGTTTCAAAATATACAGTATTTTACAGGAATGTAATTAATGATTAGCTGTTCGAGTACGCCCTAATGTGACTTTCAAGAACACTCCTGTGAGGGCAATCATCGCCCCAGTGGTGATAAACATTGCTCCGAACCCCCATTGGGATGCAATAAAGGAGCCTCCAAGGGATCCGATGAAGTAGCCCATAAACAAGGTAGATTGGTTATAGGCGAAGACTTGTCCTGCGAATGCTTTTGGTGTAATGCTAGATAGGTAGGTATTAATACCTGGTAATAATCCACCTAGTCCAATACCGAGTAGGAATCGCAAGATACACAAGGTGTAGATATCATTGACGAATGCTTGTGGTATGGTCACGAGACCCACATAGATGAAACTTGTCCAAAGGATAAATCGAGGACCTAGTTTATCGATGTATTTACCGAGGACGGAGCTAGCCACCATTTGTGCCAAACCTGTTACGGTAAATGCTAATCCTGCCAAGAGGGCAATGTGTTCCGCCCCTTGCCCTACGATTTGTTGTACGAATACAGATAGGATCGGTGCTGTTGCCATGGTGGTGAAAGCAAAGATAAAAGAACCTACAGAGATATAGATTAACCCTTTCCAATCAGGAATGGATGCTTTCAAAGTGGCTAAGGATTGGGAGGCCCCTTTTGGTTGCGGTGTAAATTCTTCTTTCACAAAGAATAAGGTGGACAAGAAGGCGGTTCCCAATAAGGCAGATACGATGAAGAAAGCGTAGCGAATGCCAAAGAGTCCACCGATGTAACCACCAATCATGGGACCTAAGAGGGAACCACCGAGGTTGGCAGCGGACAGGAGTCCAAGAGCCCAACCTGTTTGTGTTTGTGGCGTTTGCGTAGCTACGAGGGTAATGGAGCCAGAGAAAAATCCGGAAATCATTCCGTTTAGAATCCGTATGATAACGATGTGCTCAGGAGCTTGGGCAAATCCGAGGAGCGCATTGGTAATAGCCATCCCAAGACTAGCGCGCAATAGAATGAGTTTGCGTCCTTTGCGGTCCGCGAGCTTGCCCCAAAAGGGTGCGAAGAGGGCTACCATGAGATAGGTCATGCCCATGGCGAGGCCAGACCAATTGGCGAGGGCCCCCTGATCGTGGACCCCTAGGTCTTGTAAATATAAGGGAATGAGAGGGGATGCTTGACTAAGCCCCACTGATGCCATGAAAGCACCAAATAAACAAACATATAATGTGCGTTTCCAAAGTTCCATACTATATCACAGACTTTCTAGTATAACTTGTTACATCACTGCCAAGTTTTTCGTACAACTCTTTTACAGTAAGTTCTTTTTTCATAACTGCTTGTAATTCTTGTTCCGTTACACCAATAAATGCAATAAAATCTACATGCCCATAAGCGTTATATACAACTCTTAATTCTGGATCAGGAATTGTAATAAAACCAACAATGTTAGATTTATGCTCTATGTCCATGCCAAAAGTTTGTCCTGTATAAATGTATTCATAAGGTTTAAAAATTTCTCCATCTTCTTTGGTGGCTCTCGCAAGAGTCTGTAAGTGCCCAACTACATTTTTGAGTTCCTTTTCTTCATCCTCATAGGCATCTTTCTTTAACTTAAGGGTAAATTCCATACCAAACCCACTTTTTGTTCTATCTTCACTTTTTTTATCATAAAGTTCAGTTAATCCATAGGTGACATATTTATAATAGTCTCCGCCGTCATAAATGGCGACTCTATCTAGAGGATCTGGTCCTCCTAGGTCCCAACGAATCAGAGGAACATAATTCGTATAGATCGATTTATTAGGATACACAAGCTCTACCGCGTCTTCTATGACTAACATTCCATATTGGGGTACTTCTTCCGGCGTATAAGCGACACCATTCATTGCAAATGTTCCTAACCAAGTCATCCCCATAATAGCTGTTAATACTAACACTTTTTTACTTACCTTCATTGTAACTCCTTTTTCTGCACTTACAACATAGTGGATATATCCATTATATCAAACCATGTCTATCATTTTAACACTAACTATAGGTATATATAAACATGTACTAGTTTGTTCTAGATCTTTACTATAGTTTATGGATATTCTTTTAGTACTTGCTCTTCTTGCATGTATAGAATGCGTTTGCCCCTATTGCAACAGCCCCACAGATAGTATATAATTGTATCTGTAATTGACAACGATATATGTTAATACGTTGATAAAGACGGTCATGCAAGGTAGCTCCGAGCGAGTGAGGGATGGTGAAAGCCTCATGGGTGAATGTATGGCGGATCACTTTTGAGTATATGTTGGGGAGCCCATACTGGGGGTACTCACATCGGTGGACACCGTTATATGTTTGAGCGATGATTCGTTGGGGAGTTACTTTCACAAGAATCATCAGTAGGGTGGTACCACGGATTTGCATTCGTCCCTTCGGGGAGCGGGTGCTTTTTTTATTGAGAGGAGAAATACAATGTCTAATGAAGTAGATTATGGCAAGACCTTGCACTTGCCTGAAACAGAATTTCCTATGCGTGGCAATTTGCCAAAGCGCGAACCAGAATTTATCAAGTTTTGGGAAGATAATAAAATTTATGAAAAACGCTTAGCGAAAAATAAAGGTAAAAAGTCTTTCATTTTACACGATGGCCCTCCGTATGCGAATGGTAAATTGCACATCGGCCATGCCTTGAACAAAACATTAAAAGACATTGTGATGAAATATAAAACGATGCAAGGCCATCACACACCATATATTCCTGGTTGGGATACACATGGTCTTCCTATCGAGCATGCGGTTATCAAAAACACTGGATTGAATCGTCATGAAATGAGTCCATTAGATCTTCGCAATCAATGTCGTGAATACGCATTGAACTGTGTAGAAGAACAAAAGAAAGATTTCATCCGTTTTGGTGTACTTGGTGAATGGGACCGTCCGTATTTGACATTGCGTCCTGAATTTGAAGTGAAACAAATCGGCGTGTTCGGTGAAATGGCGAAACGTGGCTACATCTACAAAGGTTTGAAAACTGTATACTGGTGTACCCATTGTGAAACTGCCTTAGCAGAAGCGGAAATTGAATATGCTGAGAAAAAATCTTTCTCCATCTATGTTAAATTTGCTTATGTAAACGGCGCTGACGGCACATTGCCAGCAGGTTTTGATACTAGCAAATTATTCTCCGTCATCTGGACAACTACTCCTTGGACAATGCCTGCCAACCAAGCTATCTCTGTGAACCCAGAATTAGATTACTCTTGGGTGAAAATCGGGGATGAAGCATGGTTGCTTGCGAATGGCTTAATTGAAACAGCTACCAAAGAAATGGGCATAGAATCCTATGAAGTGTTGAATACGTTTAAAGGTAGCGAATTAGAATTAGCGAACTTTAAACATCCATTTGCAGATCGTAATGCTCCTATCTTATTAGGTTCTCACGTTACATTAGACGCTGGTACAGGTTGCGTACATACGGCTCCTGCCCATGGTGAAGATGACTTTAACGTAGTAAAAGTTTACAAAGATGCAGGTAAAATCGATTTTGACATTTTATCCTTAGTAGATGCTACTGGTCGTTACATTGCCAAAGTAGATGAACCTCGTTATGGTGATACAGAACAACCACTAGCAGGTGTTGAAATCCACGATGCAGAAGTGCCAGTGATCAAAATCTTGGCTCATAATGGTGCGTTGGTACAAAAAGGCAATATTCGTCACCAATATGCCCATTGCTGGCGTTGTAAAAACCCTGTTATCTATCGTGCTACAGAACAATGGTTCTCTTCCGTGGATGGCTACCGTCAAGAAGCATTGAAAGCCATCGACGAACAAGTACAATGGATTCCTAAATGGGGTCATGACCGTATTTATAACATGATCGCAGATCGTGGGGACTGGGTTATCTCTCGTCAACGTGCGTGGGGTGTGCCAATTCCTATCTACTATTGCGACCATTGCGGAGAGCACATCATCAATGATGATACTATCTCTTCTTTACAAGAATGGTTTGCCAAAGAAGGCTCCAACGCTTGGTGGGCTCATGAAGCGAAAGAATTATTGCCAGCAGGATTCACATGTCCATCTTGCGGACATGATTCTTTCCACAAAGAAACAGACATCATGGACGTATGGTTCGACAGCGGTAGCTCTTGGTCTGGCGTATTGGAACAAAACGAAATGGATGTACCTTGCGCTATGTACTTAGAAGGTTCTGACCAGCATCGTGGTTGGTTCAACTCTTCCTTGTTAACAGGTATCGCTACACGTGGTCATGCACCATACAATGCCGTATTGACTCACGGTTTCGTAGTGGACGGGGAAGGTCGTAAAATGTCTAAATCTGTAGGCAATACAGTGGCTCCTTCCGACATCATCGATGTACACGGTGCTGATGTAATGCGTTTATGGGTATCCTCTGCAGATTACCAAGCAGACGTGCGTTTGTCCAAAGACATCGTAAAACAATTGGCGGAAGTATATCGTAAAATCCGTAACACATTCCGTTTCTTGTTAGGTAACTTAGATAACTTTAACCCTAACACTGATAAAGTAGCTTATAAAGAGTTAACAGAGTTAGATCGTTGGGCATTGCATCGTTTAGAAGAAGTTCGTCAAAAAGTAACGAATGCTTACGAAAATTATGAGTTCCACATCTTGTATCACACAATTCATAATTTCTGTACTGTAGATTTATCTTCCTTCTACTTGGACGTGTTGAAAGATACAATGTATGCAGAGAAAGAAAACAACGTAGCTCGTCGTAGTGCGCAAACTGCTATCTATGAAATTTTGACAACATTGGTTAAAATGGTGTCTCCAGTTCTTTCTTTCACAGCCGAAGAAGTATGGCAATACATGCCAAAAGAAGACGGCATGGAAGAAAGCGTGATGTTGGCAGATTGGCCACAAGGTCATGCAGACCATGTGGATGCAGAATTGTCCGCTCGTTGGGCAACGATGCTAGACCTTCGTAGCGAAATGACAAAAGCTTTAGAAGGGGCACGCCGTGATAAAGCGATCGGTCATTCCTTGGATGCATCCATCACTGTCTATGCAGATGGCGATGCGTACCAAGCATTGACTGGATTCGGCGCTTCCTTAGCTAGCTTGTTGATTGTGTCTGAAGCGCATGTAGTGGAAGGCCGTGACAATGCACCAGCCAACGCAGTGACAGTAGAAGATGGAGCATTATCCATCGTGGTAACTCCTTCTGAGCTAGAAAAATGCGAACGTTGCTGGATTCACCGTGACACAGTTGGTCAAGACGGGGATTATCCAACATTATGTGCTCGTTGTGCTGACGTAGTCAAAGGATAATAAGAATAGCATAAGTAGTCAAAGGTTTAGTACTATCAATTCAGGTAAGGCAAGGGAATGTATCATTTCCTTGCCTACTTTCTAACAAAGGAGATGCCCTATGAACGTATTGATTGTGATAGACATGCAACATGATTTTATTGATGGAACATTAGGTTCACCGCAGGCACAGGCCATTGTACCGGAAGTACGTGAAAAAATTCGCAATTTTGATGGTCCCATTGTGTTCACTCGTGATACCCACGATGGCGGTTATCTTGAAAGCCAAGAGGGTAAACATTTGCCAGTGGAACATTGTGTCTGTGGCACCAAAGGTTGGGAGATTGCCGATGATCTATTGGGAGTGGCTCGTGAACGAGGTCAACGGGTGGATGTGCTAGATAAACCTAACTTTGGGTCCTTAGATTTGTTGGCCCATCTTAAAGGAATACACGAAGAGGAACCTATCGAATCTTTAACCTTGATTGGTTTATGTACGGATATTTGCGTGGTTTCCAATGCTTTGATTCTAAAAGCAGGATTGCCAGAAGTCCCACTTCATGTGGATCCGAAATGTTGTGCAGGGGTGACCCAAGAATCCCATGAGGCAGCATTATTGACCATGAAGATGTGCCAATGCATTGTGGAAGAATAATATATAAGCAAGTATAACGTAGAAGAATACAATAGATAGAGGGGAATGCTGATGAGTGGACATTCCTCTTTTGTATGTATGCATAATAGGTCTAGCAGAGTTGTATGCGGTTGCACTCTATATATTGACAATGGTACATGTGATATATGATAATAAAAACATAGTAAAAAATATATATAATAAAAAAATATATATCTGAACTGGTGTTATATGTAATAATAGGCGAGCAAGGAGAAGAAGTATGAGAAAACGCAGTATGATGACAATGGGAGCGTTATTAGCGGCGTATGCCCTGACGACGAGTGTAAGCTATGGAGCGTTGCAAAACCAAACGAATTATACCGCTGAGGAAACAGTAGCAGGTGGAACTGATACCTTTGTTAAGGATGGTGTTGGTGTAGCAGGCGGTCATTTGACTATTACAGGGGCAGAAAACCTAGACCTTACAATGGATAATAAATCTGATGAAAGTTTAGGTATCAATGTGATCAACGGAAAATTAACAGCCGATGATCTTACGATCACTGTTAAGCCAGGTGACACCGCTGTTAACAATCGCCCAAAAGGAATGATCGTGCGTGGTACGTCTACTACCGATATTAAGAACCTAAATGTGACCGTGACGAAGTCGAATCGAGAGGCGAATACAGGTCATAGCCCCGATAGTGATGCAGCCTATGGTGTGGCTGTTGGATATAATTGGCGCGGTGAGGGTGTAGAAACAAATTTTAAAGTTAATAATGCTAATATAATAGTTAATAACACGGAAGACACAAAAAGAGGCAATTATACAGGAGTACCAATTTCAGGAGGTAAGTTTGAAACGGGATACCAAATGTCAGGGATTCGTCTATACCGTTCCAATGGAGCAAAACCTGAATTCCGTAGTACGGGTACTGTAAATATTACCGTAGAAGATAAAAGTACAGCTAAAGTAGCAGACTATCTAGTTGGCGTGTATGTATCAGGCACCGATGCAAAAGCTACATTTGATGGTGATACTTCGATTACGGTAAAGGCTAATGGGATTAACTCTGCAGGTATTAAAATTGGTAAACCAGGTAATGATGATGCTGGAGTCGGAGCTCAGGTAGTAGCGAATGGAAAACTGACTGTAGATACTACAGGAACGAATGGTGTAGTCACATGGGAGAGAAAAGAATATCGTGGTTCTGGAGCGGTACGACTATTTGATAGCGGTTCAAAGTTCACTGTTACTGGGGCTAACACAAAAGAAGCATCGGAAATTAAATCTAGCACGAATGCTATTGTGTTTGATACCTTTGACTATAAAAATTTAGGTGTTGTGACGAAATTCTTCAGATTTACTGAAGTGTTAGCGCGTGGAAAAGAGAATGTTAATAATGTAGTTGCCTTGCATAATACAAAATTGTCGACTACATCTGAAGTTGATGATTTAGTGTTAACAAATTCGGAATTTAAAAAAGATGGCGATCTAATTTGGGGCGCTGGCATGTTAGGTAAAGAAGGTGTTTTAAGAAGTCGTTTTGACTGGGGTGCCAAAAGTGTCAAAAATGCTAAATTCACTCTTTCTGGCAACTTATCCGAAGCTACAGCAGCGAAAAAAGGTTGGCTCATTCGTGCCAAATCGGAAAATGCGGATGCTACCGATGAGACAAAGCGTGCTACATCTGAATTGACAGCCACTATTGCAGATAAAGCTTTAGTTACAGGCTTAATCCAAGCAGACAAAGGATCTACTTTGAATATGACGGTAGATACAGGAGCTACTTGGCGATTGGCGAAGAAGGAAGATTTGACGGGACCTCAAACTTCTACAGCCACCACTGTGACATTATCTAATGGAGGTATTCTTGATGCGGGTACGAACTTAACAGATGATGCGAAAGCAGAATATACTGTGACAACTGTACAAAAAGATGGTACTACTGCTTCTGATTTTAAAAATGAAGGCGGTATTATCACCACAGTTAACAAATCTTATGCAGATGTATTGACATTGAATAGTAACTACACAGGTAAAGATGGCCTTATTAAAATGAATACGAAGTGGGATTCTCCTGGTGATGAAGAAGGGGCTAACTCCGTATCTGATTTAGTGCATATTACAGGCACTGCGACAGGCTCTACCACAGTAGTACCTGTAGCAGCAGATGGCACAGAAGCTGTGATCGATGGGTCCATTGGTTCCATTGCAGCAGACTTAACGAAAAATACAGTACCAGTGGTTCGTGCTGATGTAGAATCCAGTGTAGAAGGGGCTTTCACAGGGGTGGCTAAAACAACAGGTGCTGGTGAATTGAAACTGGCGCATCGTGTGAAAGACGGCAAACATGAGTGGTTCTGGACGTTGATGGGCTTGAATAAAACGCCTAATTTAGATAAACGTACGCCTGGTTATGTACAAATGCCAGCGGTGAACTCTCGTATGATGGGTCAAATTTTGCGCACCTTGCATGAACGACGTAGTGAAAACCCACGTGTATTACATGAACAACGTCATATGGAATCCTATCCAATGAGCCGTGTTATGTATGCTCATCATGAAGAGGGCGATGATCATCCATTCTGGGCAAAAGTATTGAAAGATTATGGCCGCCATATCGATGATCGTTTTGGCTACACATTGCATACGCATGGCATTCAATTGGGCCGTGATTGGAATGTGAAAACGAAAGAAGACGGCTCCACAAGTGTTAATAGTGGATACGTAGCCTACCAACAAGGTGGGGTGAACTTCCAAGATAATTTCAATACAGATGACCAAGGTAAACAAGTGACAAACTTGCAAACAGGCGTTGGCAAAGTTCGCAATCTTTCCCTAGGTCTTACACGGACAAAATACAACAAACACGAAGAGTACATGGATGTAGTAGGTCAATTCAGCTGGCTTGGCAATACCTATGAAGCGGTAGGCCATGACAGAGAAACACAATCTGGTTGGGGTTTTGCTGGTTCCATTGAATTCGGTCATCCATACATCAATCGTGAAAACGATCGTCGACGTATCATCATCGAGCCACAAGCACAATTGGTATACAGCTATGCGAAACTTCATGGCATTCATGGTACTGATAAAGAAGTATCTCATGGTGGACATTCCAATCTGGTAGGCCGCTTAGGACTTCGTTTCTCCCGTGATAACTACAACAAGGAAGGTGTGGCTACACGCACAGTTTATGGCGTAGCTAATGTGTGGAGAACATTCACAAAAGGCAATGAGGTTCATATTGGCCAAGATGCATTCCGTGGAACGTATGGCAGTACAATTGGTGAGCTAGGCTTAGGTTTACAATGGCGTAAAAATGACCGCGTATATATTTACGGTGATGTACGTTTTGAAAGAAACTTAGGTGGCGCATACTACAAAGGCTATCGTGGTAACGTAAGTGTAAAATATATTTGGTAATTGTATAGGCGAATAACAAGCCTCGTAGTATACTAAGACTAGGAGGCTTGCCTATGTACTTTCATATTAAAGACACCTGCGTGTGTTGCGCAGGGTGTGCTATGGATTGCCCAACACAGGCTATTACACGCAAAGGTGATCGCTATGTTATCCATCAGGATGCGTGCATTCACTGTGGTGATTGTTATGCCATATGCCCAGTCGGTGCCGTCCAGATGGTAAAAGAAAAGGACTTGGATACGAACGAATAATGCGTTTGTGTGCCAAGTCCTTCTTTGTATACCTATGTATATGGTCATGTATTAGGAGATTGTGTCACAAATGTTTGACTACTATAGATATATGAGAGACTTTCAGTATAATAGTTCTTGACAAATAGATAGAAGAAGATTATAATATCTAATTGCAAAAAAGTAACTATAACATTGAATTGATGAAGGAATATATCCAAGGT